>CAZGOR010000037.1:0-16751 GCA_964527875.1 uncultured Bacteroides sp.
TGCCCCTTTTTTTATAACATCCGGCTCTCCTTTCATTTTCAGCATATCGTATGTTTTTACCCTGCCTTCAGCAATCACTGCAGCTATCGCTTTTCTGACACGGGATGCAATCATTTGTTCATTCAGATGATTAAGCATCATACATGCCGATTCAATCATTGCTATAGGATTAACAATTGATACAGGAAAACCGGCATATTTGGGTGCAGATCCGTGTGTGGGTTCGAAAACAGCAACTTCCTCACCTATATTGGCACTGCAGGCAAATCCCAGCCCACCTATCAGCCCGGCAAATCCATCCGAGACAATGTCACCAAACATATTACCTGCAACAATAACACCATAGTTCTCAGGATTTTTGGTCAGCCACATCATTTGTGCATCAATGTTTGTATTCCACAATTCTATTCCCGGAAATTCATTTTTTTGTATCTCTTTAGCTAATCTGAACATCAGTCCTGAAGTCTCTCTGATAACATTGGGCTTTTCACAAACGGTAACCGAGGAATAATTATATTTCTTCGCATAATTTAAAGCTGCCCTGATGATCCGCTCCGTGGCTTTTTTTGTAAATATCCTGGTGGATACCGATAATTCTTCTTTAGGAGTGAAGGCAAAATTCCGGACAAATTTAGGATGTGTAAGTAATGCTTCATATACTTTATCCGGCGGATTGGTCCATTCAACTCCTGAATAAAGGCCCTCGGTATTTTGCCTGAAAACGACAACATCGATCTCAGGCTCTTCTATCTCACCATTCTTACCTTTTCTGATAAAATTTAACGGATTGCCTTTATAAGTATGGCAAGGTCTGATACAGATATTCAGATTAAAATGTTGTCGCAGGCCAACAATCGGGCTTGAATAAACAAAGCCTTTACCCTGGAGTTCATTCGAAAGTTCTGCTGCAGCTTCTTCTTTAGGTTTGGAAGTAATGGCACCAAAAAGTCCGATCTTATATTGTTCAAGTAACCCGATAGTTTGTGATGGTAAGGGATTTCCTTCCCTGACCCAAAATTCCCAGCCAATATTGGCTTCAATATAATCTGCCTTAAAACCTGCTGCTTCAAGTACACGAATAGCTTCATTCAATACGATCCTTCCAATACCATCACCCGGAAGTGTTACAATTATTCTCTTTGACATATCTTAATATATTCTGGTAAAAATAGAAGAAAAAATCATATGGATTTTTAGCTTTAGAGTGTTTTTTATCATTTATTTTGTAAAACATAATCAGATTCAACACGGCACAATAAAATGAAAAAATTCGGTAACAATGCTCCCTCCCGCTTATGGGAATATTTTGAACAGATCTGTCAGATACCAAGACTTTCAAAAAAAGAAGATAAAATCCTCAAGTACCTGATCGATTTTGCGATAAGTAAAAACCTTGAATACAAGCAGGATAAGACTGGAAATATCATGATCAGGAAAAAAGCCACACCGGGCAGGGAGAAGCAAAAGATAGTGGTACTGCAAAGCCATGTCGACATGGTTGGTGAAAAAGAAAACACTGTATCCCATAATTTTGAGGAAGATCCGATTAAACCGAAAATAAAGCAGGGCTGGGTCATGGCAAGTGGTACCACACTGGGTGCGGATGATGGCATTGGCATGGCAGCACAGCTTGTGCTGCTGGAAAACAATCATATTGAACACGGACCTGTTGAATGTTTGTTTACAGTAGATGAAGAATCAGGTATGACAGGTGCAAAAAATCTGAAGCCTGGTTTTATTGAGGGGAAAATCCTGATTAACCTTGATTCCGAAGATGAAGGAATTTTATACATAGGATGTGCCGGAGGGATTGACACTATTGGCAGGTTCCGTTTGAAAACCAAACCGGTAAAAACAGATACTAAAGCATACGTTGTTTGCGTCAACGGTCTAAAAGGTGGACATTCCGGCGACGAGATTCATAAAAGTCCGGCTAATGCTATTAAACTGCTGAACAGGTTTCTCTGGAATGCATCCCATGAATTTAATGTTAAGGTCAGCAATTTTAATGGAGGCAATCTCAGAAATGCAATCCCCAGGGACGCTAAAGCCCTGGTTGTTGTTTCAATGAAACATGCATCTGACTTTGAAAGCTACTTCCAGGTATTTGTCAATATTATTAAGAAAGAGGTTGGTAAGTTCGAACCTTACATCCGGTTTAATCTCAGAGAAGCTGAATCTCCCGGTTCAGTGATTACCGGAAAACTCCAAAACCGTCTGTTTGCTGTTATTTATGCATGTCCGCATGGTGCTATTGCTTGGAGCCAGGACATGGAAGACCTGGTTGAAACATCCACTAACTTTGCTTCCGTAAAATTCCTGGACAATAAAGAAATAATAATCACTACCAGTCAGAGAAGTTCCGTTGATTCAGCAAAAAAAGATATTTCGGATAGAATAGGAAATATTTTTTCTCTTGCCGGAGCCAAAACTGAACAGACTGATGGGTATCCCGGCTGGACTCCTGATCCTGATTCCGAGATTCTCCGGATAACCCAGGCTGCATACCGTAGGATATTCAGGAAAAGTCCGGTTGTAAAAGCGATTCATGCCGGACTTGAATGCGGATTAATCCGTCAAAAATATACTGACCTGGATATGATCTCAATTGGTCCAACCATTAAAGGAGCCCATACTCCTCATGAAAGAATCAGTATAAAAAGTACACAAAAATTCTGGAAACTTCTGGTAGAAGTAATCAGGAATATTCCTGAAAAATAACAAGATTTACCAGCCATCTTCCACAAATTCTGTTTTACTTACTCCACAGACAGGGCAGGTCCAATTATCCGGAATATTTTCAAAAAGAGTTCCCGGAATAATTCCTCCATCCGGATCACCTTCCTGGGGATCATAAATATAACCACATACCGAACACCTGTACCTTTTCATACATTGATTTGAAATAAACCGTAGTAAAAATAATAATATATTGCAATAATTCTCCGGAAGATGAGTAAGTTTGCGGGAAATCAGAAAATTAACTGTATTGGTAAAACTGGATGAAATATTGAATCTTTACCAGCCTGTATCTCTGGAAGAAATGAATAATGTTAGTTTCCTCAAAAGGAAAGATATCAAATTTGTATTTCATTCCGACAAGCTTATACCTATTCTTCACGGTTTAAATGAACAATACCGGCTCCTGACAATTGGAGATAATCAGGTATTCAGATACCGTACTTTATATCTGGATACTCCCGACCTTAAAGCCTACTATGATCATCATAATGGCGTTCGTAACAGGTTTAAGATCAGGTACAGGAAATATTTGGAAACCAGCAGGGTTTATCTTGAGGTGAAAAAGAAGAATAATCAGGAAAAGATCGACAAGAAACGCATGGAAGTGAATCAATTCCGGGATGTTTTGACATCAGAAGAAACTCGTTTTGTTCTCAGGTATGTTAAGATAGATACATCAGTGCTTAAACCCACACTTCAAACTCAATTCAAACGATTCACCCTTGTCAATATTGAAAACAGGGAAAGGATAACAATCGATACCAATCTGACAATTGAAGGATTTTCAAAAAAGGTAGAGTATCCCGTTCTCGTAATCTGTGAGCAAAAGTTGGATAAATCATTCTTCTCAAATTTTTTTGTCAATCTCTTAAAATGCAACAATATATATCCCTCAAGCTTCAGCAAGTACTGTTTCGGGATGGTTGCACTGAATCCATCAATAAAATATAACAGGTTTAAAAACAGAATATTAACAATTAATAAATTAAGCAATGATTCAGGAAATTATAATGTTGCAGGTTAGAGAAATACATTTTTTAGGTATAGAAGTTTTGAATATTGAAAATTTTATTGAGCTAATGATGCGTTTCACATTCAATTTAATAGTCATTGGGTTGATTGTTAGAGGTTTATATTATCCAATTGCCCGAAGAAAAGATTATCTTTTCTCTTATATATTAATTGGTATTATCGTCTTTCTTATGTGTTTTCTTCTAAATAGCGTAGTTGTTCAACTTGGATTTGCACTTGGATTATTTGCAATATTCGGAATTATTCGATACAGGACTAATCCAATGCCAATTAAAGAAATGACTTACCTTTTTGTTGTTATCGGAATCTCTTTGATCAATTCTCTGGCAACAGAGCAGCTTAGTTATATAGAATTAATTTTCACCAATTTAGTAGTCATTACCCTGATTTTTTTACTTGAGAAGATCTGGCTTTTAAAAAGTGAAGCGAGTAAAATAATTGATTATGAAAAGATTGATTTGATTAAGCCTGAAAAACATGATGAGTTAATCAAAGACCTTAAGGAAAGGACCGGATTGGAAATTCACCGGATTGAGATTGGCCGGATAAATTTCCTGCGGGACACCGTAAGAATCAGGATATTTTTCATGGAAAACAACGGCAGCAATCATGAAGACGTTATAACAAGAAGTTATGATGATGATGATGATTAACCGTTTAATATTCAAATAAACTGATTCTATTCATCAACTTGTCTTACGACATCAAGAATTGTTCCATCCACCCATTTTACAACAGCAACTACCTTTTTCTTAAATTTTGATGGTTCCGGGATGCCACATATTTGTTCAGCTTCATCCTTCAGTTCCCCGATCATCCGGATTGGTAGATCTGTTCCTTTCACAGCGTCGATAAGATCTTTTCGAAGCGGATTAATGGCAATTCCTCTTTCCGTAATAACCACATCGATCAATTCACCGGGTCCACAGAGTGTAGTTACCTGTTCACGAATAACTGGTACACGGTCGCGGAAAAGTGGAACAGGAAGGATCACTGTTTTTGAGAAAAGACAATTTTGCCACCCTCCTAACCCATGCAGAAGGTAGCCATCCGAATGGGTTACAACGTTTGCATTATAATGAACATCTATTTCTGTAGCACCCAGGATCACCACATCCACCATTCCTGCAAAATTACCCTTTCCGTGGTAGTTATAGCTTGTAAACGGGCTGGTCCATACATGGTTTGGATTTTCAGCAATTGATCTGATCCCTTTCATGTCAAAAGTCTGGCCATCAAGAATATACTCAACCAGTCCTGTTTCAAGCATCGATACGAGATAGGCATTGCTTCCTCCCCTGGCAAACCGTGCCCTGATGCCCTGTTTTTTTATGATCTGCCGGAAATATTCCCCAACCGCCAGTGATGTACCACCTGCACCGCTCTGAAAAGAGAAACCATCACGAATGATTCCTGCTGCCTCACAGAAGCGTCCTGTGAGATCTGCAAGTAAAAGTCTGTCGGGACTGCTGGTAATGCGGGTTGTTCCTGAAACAATTTGTTCCGGATCGCCTGCCTTCTCAACAACAACGGTATAATCAACATAATTACCCTGTATTTGCCAGGGAATACATGGAAAATCCACCAAGTTATCGGTTACAACAATTACTTTTTCAGCGTACTGTGCATCAGCAAGGGCAAATCCCAGCAGGCCGCTGGCAGAAGGGCCGTATAATCCGTTGGCATTACCAAAAGGATCTGCACATCCCGCACCAATAACTGCAATATCAATTTTCACCTCTCCATCCTGGATGGCCTGGTACCTGCCTCCATGTGAACGAAGCACACCCACTCCCTTCATCCTTCCCTGAGACGTAAATCTTCCCAACGGGCCATTCATACTACCCTCGATATGGTGAATGGTTCCATCCTCAAGATAAGGAATCAGGTGAGCATGACAGGGGAAGGAAGCCGAGGGAAACCATATCATATCTTTTATTCCCAGCTCATTGACAATATCGAATATCATGTTGGCTATCAGATCCCCATTCCTGAAATGATGATGGGTTGAGATGGTCATCCCGTCACGGATACCTGCCTTGATAAGAGCTTCTTTCAAAGTTGACACCAATTTATTCCCATCGGCAGGATAATCGGCACACGTCCTAATACGGGGTCCATACTTGTGTCCATCAGGTTTGTGTTTACCAATACCTTTATAAGGAATGACAGATTCACCGTTTATTTCAACAGGTATACTTCTGTCAGCTGCATTGATAACTTCTTTATTTGTTGTCATTATTGTCTCTCCAATTTTCTTCAAGAATATTCAATTTTTCAGCCAGTGCAATTGTAGCCATTGCTCTTTTAACAACAGGTTTGTCAATCATTTTAGAACCTAACGACACCACTCCAAGGCCCTTGGCTTCTGCTTCTTCATAGGCCAGAAGGATTTTTTTTGCTTTTTCTATTTCCTCTCTCCCAGGTTTGTAGCATTCCTGAATGACACTTATCTGCCTTGGATGAATGCAACCCATGCCCTCAAAACCCAATGCCCTGGAATGCATTACAGTATCTTTCAGTCCCTCTAAATCAGAAACATCTGAATATACAGAATCGATGGGCTGGATACCTGCAGCCTTGCATGCATTCACGATTCTCATCCTCGCGTACAAAGATTCCTGTCCTTCCTGAGTCCTTTTAACACCAATATCAGCTGTATAATCTTCAAGCCCGATAGTCATTGCAACATTATTAGGCGAAGCGGCAGCAATCTGAAAAGCATGCTCCACACCGAGGGCACTTTCTATAATTGGCATCAGAAAGACCGGGTGATCCCTGTTATGCTTTTTCTTTATTGATGCTATTCTCTTATCAACCTGCTGAACCTGTTCAATGCTCTCGGTTTTTGGAATAAGGATAACATGGGGGTAATGAGGGACAATAAAATCCAGATCTTCCAGACCGGATGACAGCTGGTTTATCCTGACCATCCGTTCTGCTTGCATGAAATTTACCTGCCTGAGGGCATTTCTCACAAGGAAACGGGCTTCCCGCTTCTTTTCAGGTGCAACAGAATCTTCAAGATCAAGAATGATAGCATTAGGCTTGTGCACACCGGCATTTAACATCAGCTTTGGCGTATTGCCCGGCAGGTACAAACGGGTAAAGCGAAAACTGCCGGGATTTGTCGGTTCCATATTACCGGGCAGAACCGGTAACAAGTACTCTTTATCATTATCAATAAGCTGTCTGATAGCTGCTTCTGTCCGGGCAGCCAAAACAAAATCCAGAGAACCGCTGTCATAAATTGATATTTTAGCATGCCTGATACCGAAAAAAGACAATATCTCATTAACCAGCGAATGCATATGACTCCCATACAACCTGTCAACCTTGCTTTTGAGGTTAATTTTCAATCCTCCCGATGAACCTGTTTTCAGTTCAACAAGACAATCTGAACGAATATTTTCACCATGATTCCCGGCAACAGCTGTTTCAGACATGACTTAAAAGAATTAGATTTATAAACAAAGATAATAAACCTTATCATGCAGCATAACAGATAGATTATGCTTCATAAAATTTCATTGTTTTTATTATTTTTATAGAAAAGCTGTTATACTTTAAATATGTTAAAAATACATGATCAAAAACACACACATTGGCGTCATTTGCAAAAAATGTTTACAGAGATATCCGGGAAATATGATTTGATGAACCGGCTGCTTACTCTGAGATTTGATGAATATTGGCGCAGGTTGGCCGCCAGAGAATGTATTTCTGGAAATTCTTTAAAAATCCTGGATCTCTGTACCGGAACCGGTGATCTTGCATTACATATCTCTGATTTGGCAGATGAAACAACAAAAATTATCGGCTTTGATTATAGTGAAACAATGTTGGAACTCGCAAGGGAGAAAGCAAGAAATCATTCAGCAGAAAAAATATGTTTTATCAAGGGTGATGTTGCAGATATGCCTTTTGATGATCATTCTATTGACGTTATAGGTATTGCATTTGCATTCAGAAACCTGACTTATAAGAATACAGACAAAGATCAATTTCTGAAAGAAATATATAGAATACTATCTGAAAAAGGAAAATTCGTAATCGTTGAAACCAGTCAACCCAAATCAATATTTTTAAAACGGTTGATCCATATTTATTACAGGATCATAGTTTCCGGATTAGGAGGAGTATTATCCGGACACAAATTTGCTTACAGATACCTTTCATGGTCAGCAATAAATTTCCCTGATCCTTATCAGGTCAAATCTTTTCTTATAAAAGCCGGATTTTCAAAAATACAATATCAATCTCTGCTTGGTGGTATTGCAGGAATAACAGTAGCCTGTAAATAATCTACATCATTGATAAAAAGTATCATATAACTTATTAATGCTTCCCGCAGAATTCTGTTAACACACCGAAAGTTGATTTGGGATGGAGAAAACCAATCATCAATCCTTCAGCACCTTTTCTTGGCTGTTTATCAATTAATTCAACACCTTTACTTTCAGCTTCTCTTAAGGCATTTTCAACATCATCCGTGGCCAGTGCAATATGATGTATTCCTTCCCCCCTTTTTTCTATATATTTCCCCACGGGTCCTTCAGGATCTGTTGGTTCAAGAAGTTCGATTTTTGTCTCACCTATCTTGAAAAAAGCGGTCATTACTTTTTGGTCTTCTACTTCCTCAATACCATAACAATCAATGCCAAGAACCTCTTCATAATACCTGATAGCTTTTTTAAGGTCCGATACTGCAATCCCAATATGTTCAATATGTGTTATTTTCACAATAAAATATTTAGGTTAAACGTCTGGTTATAAATATTGTTTGCTATATCAAAAAATTATGACTTTTTGTTGCCGGCCTCCCATGTGTCATCCACAATCCGGGCCGGCGAACCCTCATATGATAAACAAGAACAATCTGATATTTTCATCACCTTTTGTTTTTGTATACTGATAATTGAATTTTTCAATGATGAGGGTTTCCTGGAATATTGCTTTCATTTTTCCATTGTTCCATTATTCCATTCTTCCATCATTCACCCACACCCATTACCCACACCCACAAATTAACAAATTTACTAATTCACATATTCACTATTCTTCCATCATTTCATACGGGCATCATAGATCACCTGCTGGATAGCTGGTCTGATATTCATATCATACAGTTTTTCATTATCCTGATCGGGATGAACACGATTTGAAAGGAAGACATATACGATACCACTTTCCGGATCAGCCCATACGAATGTACCTGTAAATCCAGAATGTCCGAAACTGCTTGGGGATATACTATCGCATCCGGGGCCCTCTTTCTCAGGATCTAATTCCGGTTTGTCAAAGCCCAGTCCTCTCCTGTTTCCTTCATCACAATAAGGGCATGAATTAAACATGTCAAACGTGCTGTCAGCAAAAAAACGTATTCCACCATAGGTGCCTTGTTGAAGGTACATCTGCATAATCTTGGCCAGGTCATTTGCGTTGCTGAAAACTCCTGCATGACCTGCAATACCACCTAACATGGCTGTCCCGGGATCATGTACATGCCCCTGAAGCAACTGTCTTCTGAAATAAATATCATTTTCTGTCGGAGCAATACGATCTTTCGGAAATCTTTGTAAGGGAAGGTAACCTGTTAAATTTGTACCCAGTTTATTATAAAAATTATTATTAACATAGGAATAAAGGCAGGTATCTGTGATTTCCTCAATGACCTGCTGGCATAAAATTAATCCCAGATCACTATAAACATATTTTTTCTCCCCCGAGAGTTCTGAATTGTATATCCAATAATTAATCGAATCCCTGTAGATTCTGTTCATATATAGATCCTCAGCGACCTGATATGGAAAATCCTCGGAAAATTTCTTCGAGTAGACATTTTCGATATATTGAAGGTTTTTATTCAGGTATGTACCCTCTGAAAGACGAAATGGATACCTGGGTGTTAATTTATTGCTGATCAGGGAATCATCAGGATCCATGGTATCGAGTGTATGATAATAAAAAGGAATCCAGGCACGTAACCCGGAACAATGGGTTAATATATCTTTGATGATAAGCTCACCTTTATCACAGGTATCGAGCCAGGGAAGATAATCTGCCAGTTTTCCGTCCACGTCTAGTAATCCTCTGCCAACCAGTCTGATAATAGATGGAAGCGTGCCGGTAATCTTGGAAACGGATGCCACATCATACATATCTGTCAGGCAGACCGGACGCTTTCTGGCATAGGTATGATAGCCAAACGACCTGTGATAAAATACTGTACCATATCTGGCAGCCAGGATCTGACATCCGGGGATGGCTTTTACTTTAATGGCATCCAGGGCAATAGAATCTATCTTATAAAGAAGTTTGGAATCAATTCCTGCTGCTTCCGGCAAAGAATATTTTAACCTGATTGCATAACCGGTTGAAATCCCGTATCCTGCATTAAAAATCCCACCAGTACTAACAGGAAGTATTCCATAAGCAGATATTCCCCCGAATATCATTTGTGCAGCAAACCGCTGAGTCAGATCATTATCCTCATACCCCATGATCAATCCCTCGAATCTTTCAATATCCCTGAACCTGCTCAGACAATAAGGATTGGCAAAAACATTCAATATCAAGTTTTTTTCGGATGCTATTTCTTCAATAAGCTGAATGGTTTCATCAGTAATACCATATCCCCTGCTTACCCGCATATCAGTATGATGGATACCGGCAATGACCAGATTATAAGGTTTAAGAAGATTTAAAAGGGAATCGGTTCTGATACCAGTTATGCTGGAAGGTATCTGAAAATGATGAACATCAGTATATAATTCAAGATATTGCTGTAAGTCATTTATCGTGTCTTCACCAAATGCCAGGCTGGCAATTTCAAGTGTATCCAATCGATTGAGGGGAATCAGGATTTGTTCATTGGTAAGCAAAGTCAAAGCGGATTCAACCAGTTTGGTCTGTAATAATTTAAACCTGTTATCATTGAGGTCATCTGCAATTCCTTCCATATTTACAGGTTGATAATGATCCAGTCCCACCCATTTCTTTGCAAGGAGTATCCTCTTACAACGTTGTTCTATTACATCCCTTGAAATGTTTCCTCTTCTTACTTCCCGCCTGATGGCCCGGATAGTTGTTCTGACGTCCGGAGGCATGACAAGAATATCATTACCTGCCAGTACAGCCTGTACTGCCATCTCATCAGGTTCATATTGATCACTGACAGCCTTCATATTCAGTGCATCTGTAAACACAAGTCCTTTAAATCCAAGATCCTCCCTAAGCAAACCATTGATGATCTTTCCTGAAAATGACGATGCACGACCAGGTGTTGAATCAAGGACAGGCACATTCAGATGTGCTACCATAATTCCGGTAATTCCATTCCTGATGCAGGCCCTGAATGGAGCGAGTTCGGTATTCTCGAGACGGTTCCTTTCATGAAGGATGACAGGAAGGGCATAGTGTGAATCAGTATCTGTATCACCATGACCGGGAAAATGTTTTGCCGTGCACAACAACTGGTTATCCTGCATCCCATTCATATATTCAATTCCTTTCTGGATCACATTTTCCGTCTGTTCACCAAATGATCTGCTGTTGATAACCGGGTTAGCCGGATTATTATTTACATCAACCACAGGAGCAAAATTCACATGAACACCTATTCTTTTGAGCTGAAGGGCAATATCCCTTCCCATTTCATATATCAGGGAATTATCCCGGATGGCACCAAGCATCATCTGCCGTGGATAAGACAGGGTACTGTCAAGCCTCATCCCCAATCCCCATTCTGCATCCATTGCAATCAGAAGTGGTGTTTGACTAACCGATTGAAAATGGTTTGTCATGGCAGCCTGTCTGACCGGTCCTCCCTGGAAAAAGATAATGCCACCAACCTGGTGTTTTTTAATGATATCAGCAATTTCTTCCGTATGTTCCGGTCCCCGGTTTGAATATGCTGCAATCATGACCATCTGGGCAATCTGCTCATCCAGTGAAAGTGAATTAAAAACTGAATCAACCCATTGTGAAGCAGAATCAAGAAATGGCGGATCGATGGAGATCTTTTTCTCCCATTCAGGAATAACAGGATTGAAACTAACACTGATCATTACAGCTGGTATTAAAATAACCAGGAAAAAGTGTAATCGGTTGAATTTGCTTTTCATGTATTTTATCGGTTTTGTAACTAGTGCTAGGTCACACATGTTTTAGTGAATTTAAACAATTATTAATAATACAGGCTTCGATTAATATTGGTTCCAAAAATTTAAAGCTTTTACATTTCATGTTCCAATAGTCTATTTCCTGAGCCACCCGCCTCCCTCTTTTTCATACAGGCTGATGAAATATTCAACAGACCGGTCATATGTTTGTTCTGCATGATCCGGGAAATAACATGCCGGCAACTCGCCCATGCGCCTGTGGTAGTGAATGCAATCACAGCATGTCCCCTGCTTGCTGCAGGGATAAGTACAATTGCAGTATTGACAGTTTGATTCTTTCTTACATTCCATAATTCATTTCATTAACGTGAACCTGATATAAATTGTAATTTCGAAATTGGAAATACATCATGGAATTATGATTGTATTTAATTATAATCCAATTATTCCACTATTCCAATATTCCAGTTTTCCATCATTCCATTCTTACATCCTCAATTTTTCCTTTTAAACTCCAGTTCTGTAAAATCAAAATCCGGGTTTGGTATATCAATTTTCATTTCCTTTACCGTACCCTCCTTACCAATAATAAATTGGACAATACCTTCGGGCAGGGATGGAATATCGTTAAGTTTGATCCTGAAAATATCATAATGCCAATGTGTTAAAGTACCGGTAAATATGGGCGTTGGGATAAATTTTATAATCAATTGATTATCCCCTATTAATACTTCAGCATTACCATACATTTCTCCGCCATATAAGCCTGTATAATCCTGAAACTCAAGAGATGGTCCGGCATCTTTTTTCCTGTTTTTGATGAATTCCTCTTCTTCCTTTTTATTCCTCTTCTGCCGTGAAATATATGAATCCAGATACATTCTGCTATAATCCTTTCCTGAGCCTTCAAAATACAGATCAAGGATATAGTCCGACAATGCCGACGGCAGAGAGTTATTACTGTTTGTGAGAATAACAAAGCCAAAATGTTCATCGGGAACCATAGTTACCTGAGAAATCATACCATCTGCTCCGCCTCCATGACTGATCACTATTTTTCCCCTGTAATCTCTGATACTCCATCCTAATCCATAACCCCTGAAATGCCAGCTAGGCTGGTAATTATCCCTGTTTCTTGCTATCTGTTGAAAATTATGAATGGTTCTCATTTCCCAAATGTTCCTTTCACTAATCATCTGCTGCCCGTTCCATTTACCATCATTCAGCTGAAATTGTATCCATTGTGCCATATCCCGGACGCTCGAATTGATAGATCCGGCAGGGCCAATATTATCCCAGTTTACATATGGGATTTTTGTTGTTTTACCTGTTTCCCAATCAACATAATGAGGTTGTGCAACATTACCAAGACTATCCAGGTTCCTGATAGTAATGGTTGTCCTTGACATACCAAGAGGATTAAAAAATGATTTTTTCAAAAACTCATCCCAGCTTATTTTTACAACAGCCGGAATGATTTCACCGGCAGTCAGGAACATAATATTGGAATAACCATAATCATAACGGAATCCATATACCGGAGTCAGATGTCTTGCTCTTTTAATTACTTCCTGACGGGAATAAACCGTTCCATACCATAAAAGATCGCCGCTAAATGTTTTAAGTCCGCTTCTATGACATAATAAATCCCTGATCCTCATTTCATTGGTGACATAAGGATCATAAAGTTCAAACCAAGGCAGATGATCTTTGACGTGGTCATCCCAGGATACTTTACCTTCGTCAACAAGCATTGCCAGTGCAGAAACCGTAAATGCTTTTGTATTAGATGCGATTGCAAACAAAGTATGTTCATCTACCGGGTCTTGATAATTGATATCTCTGACACCATAACCCTTTGCAAGAATAGTTGTATCATTTTTAATAACCGCAATCGACAAACCAGGAATTTGCCAGTCATTCCTGGCATTTTCTATATACTCATCCAGTACCTCCAGATCGATGCTTTGATAAGCAGTCTGGGATAATAGTGGAAAAATTTGAATGATTATGAATAAAAAAAGAAAAAATACTCTGTTCATGATTTTTAATCAGTAATAATGCGTTGTGCGATTGAATCGACGATATTGATAATTAGGAATTTACAGAGCCGCGCCGCGGCACGGCTCTGCAAAAAAACTATGATTCAATCACTTAGTTCTTTCAATTGCACAACGCGTTAGTAATAAGGTTCCGTTAACTTATGTTACAAATATAAAATTTCCGGCTGAACGTTTTTATGATATCAATAATTATGAAGTGAATTGTTAAGAAAAGATTACAGAGAACCACAGAGGGGGAAAAGAGGTACACAGAGAAATACTGCAGATATTATCATTATTTTTCCAATATTTTTAACTCTGTTCGCCTGTTTTCCGCTCTGCCTTCTTCAGTTTCATTTGTAGCGATTGGTTTTGTTAATCCATATCCCACTGCTGTCATCCTTGATGATGATATCCCCTGTTCAATCAGGTAATTTTTTACTGATCCGGCTCTACTTTCAGATAATCCCTGGTTATATTCAGGTGTACCCGTATTATCTGTATGGCCGCTAATTTCAACAACAAGAGAAGGATTTTCATTCATTAACTGCACGATTTTATCCAGTTCAATTTTCGACCGTTCCTGAAATTCATATGAATTATAAGCATAAAAGACATTTCTGAGGATGATACTTTGACCAATTTTAATTGGTTGAAGGGGCACATCCTTCAGGTAAGGTTCACTACGTTCATAGACCTTTTCAAGTGAAAAATAATCTGAATAGAATAAATAGCCTTTTTTTGAAACATTGAGTGCATAATCTGTATCGGCAGGTATGCATACGAGGAATTCGCCGGTTCCTGCCTCGGAACCGGATATCATAACAGTTTCACCTGTATTCAGGTCAATCAGCTCAAATCTGGCCTGTAGCCGTTGCCATGTTTCAGCATCATACACTTTTCCTTTCATATATGATACTTTAACAGGGCGAACCTTTCCGTATAAATCGAATTCAAAGATATCCCTACCCTGGTCGCTGATCCGGTCTGATGAGAAATATGCTTTATTACCGGAAGCATTGACAATCAATCCTTCTTCATTGTTATGGGTATTGATCGGATATCCAAGATTCACAGGTTCTGACCATGTTTGATCATCTTTCTTTTTGCTGAGATAGATATCATACCGTCCAAGACCGGGCCATCCTGTTGAGCAAAAATAAAGGGTTTGATTATCATGGTGTATAAAAGGAGATTGTTCATCACCAAGGCTATTGATACTGTCTCCGGCATTAACAGGCTCCATCCAGGTTCCATCATTATTTTTCTGACTGATCCAGACATCATACTGTCCTTTTCCACCGGGGCGGTCACTCACAAAATAAAGCATGCTCCCGTCGGCTGAAACGGATGGCTGCTTTTCATTATATCCGCTATTTACAGGGACACCAAGATTAAGAGGTATACTCCACCGGTCTCCATTCTTTTCAGAATAATAAAGATCACATTTCCCCAATCCCTCACGGCGGTTACAAGCTGTAAAAAACAAATATTTACCATTTGCTGATATTGCCTGTGCACCTTCATTCTTAGGAGTATTGGGCGGATACCCTGCATTTTTTGCTGGCTGCCATTCACTATTCTTAAATTCACTGAAATAAAAATCTTCTTGCCGGTTCATATATACCCGTGGATTATTCTCATCGATCGGGATCTGCCTGGTCAGGACCATAATGCTTTCATCTACTGATAAACTTGGCCAATACTCATCGTATCGGGTGTTTATGTTGCTTCCTACATTTACCGGTTCGAAAGGTACCGGATTTGCTACCGCCTTAATTGAAAAATTACAGTTTTCGATAAGCCGAAAAGCTCTATTTTTCATTTCCGCAGAACCATATCCCAGACCCAGAAAAGCCTTCATATGCTCTCTGGCTGACTCATATCTGCCTATTGAGAATTCATTTTCCGCAAGTAAATAAAATGCGGGCGGAAAAAAGCCTGCATCCAGGTTAATAGCAGTTTTATAGGCATCGATCGACTCTTCAATGGAATTGGCTTCAGTATAAACCTGACCGAGTAATAGCCATGCCTCAATAAATTCATTATCAGTTTTTGTTGCTTCTAAAAGAAACTCAATGGCCCTTTGATAATTCATTAACTGGTATTCCCTGCCAGCATTTTCATACAAACCAATTGCTCTTCTGGAACTGGTTGTATAACTTTCCTGACCCGCTGTCGATAAAACAAACAGAAAACAGAGAAGTAATAATAAAATATTTTTTTTCATGGCACGAAATATAATACAGACATCGTACCAAAATGTTGAATTGAACAAATATATTAATTTATTTCCCGATTATTCCTGTTAAATCGATACTGTATACCTGAGGTGGGAAAGAAGTGCGTTCCGAAGAAATAAATACGATTTCAGGATTTTGGATCGCAATACCCTCCGTTTGAAGACCAAAGTAATCCGGAAATTCAAGCCTGTTCATTTTTCCTGAAAAGATAGACGGCATTTGGATATCATAAAAGATTATCAGAAAAGGAATACGCTCTTTGTATCCTGATAGCACAACAAATTTTCCATCCTTGCTGATATCAGCACCAGTTATAAGCCCGTTAGAAGGATAAATCTGTTGCGGTGTTATAGTATATTTACCGGGTTTTGCCGGAAGAGAATAAAAGGTTGTTGTCTGATGGTAACGATCCCTAGAAAAAAGATAAAGGGTATCATTCCAGGCAAAAAAAGCTTCACAATCAGCTGAAACACGATTCTTAACGGCTGGACTTCCAGGCATCCCAGTATAACTGAACTCTATTGTTTCAGCTTCCAGATTTTTATTTCCATACAACGGTATATCTTCCT
>CAZGOR010000038.1:0-16738 GCA_964527875.1 uncultured Bacteroides sp.
AGTTTTACCAGGACTAACAGTACATTATCTTCTAATGAATTTCAAAAAGAAAATCAATATATGGCTGAAACACTATTTGAATTACGGGAACAGGATAAAGAGATATTGCTAAAGATTGCCAGAAATACCCTTGAAGAATATGTTAGAGCGAGGGAAATCCCGGAAATAGATCATGACAATCTGACTGAAAATTTGTTACGACCTTCAGGGGCTTTTGTTACCCTGAATAAGGAAGGTAATCTGCGTGGCTGTATCGGCCGTTTTAATCCCGGAGAGCCTTTATACAAAGTAATTCAGGATATGACCATTTCTGCTGCTACAAAGGATTACCGTTTTACTCCTGTTACACCTCCCGAACTGAATAAAATTGAAATCGAGATTTCTGTCCTTACTCCTCTTCAAAAGATTGTTAATATCGATGAAATCGAACTGGGTAAACATGGTGTTTATATCAAAAAGGGATTTCAATCCGGGACATTCCTGCCTCAGGTAGCCACCAAGACAGGTTGGACAAAAGAAGAATTTCTCAGCCATTGTGCACGTGATAAAGCACAAATTGGCTGGGATGGATGGAAAGATGCTGATATATTTATTTATGAAGCAATTATATTCAGTGAGAAGGAATTTCAACAACATCAGGGTTTAAAATGAACTTACCATATGCATTGATCCCCATAGGAATAATTGTTCTGTTCGTTTATCTGTTGAGTTACATTCTTTTACGTCTTTCTGTGATCAGTCTCAAATCCTTCCGCCGGTTCTGGAATACCATACAACTGATTGCTTTTTTTGTTACAGCTATCCTTGGTTTAATTCTGGTTATACAAATAAACTACAAACTGGATATCCCATTCAAAGAGGAATTATTGGTTTGGCATGTGGATTTTGGGATCGGTATGACCATCATTGTTGTTTTCCATTTTATATGGCATTGGAATTATTATCGGCATATTATTAAAAATCCGGGCAGGAAATCTGAAGACACAACAATTCAGGAACAATCTTTTCAAAAGTCTTCGAAAGATTTCAGTTTTTTGGATTTACTCCCTGCTTTCGGTCTGGGATTTACTACAATCATTACCCAGATCATTTTATTGAGAGAATTTCTAACCGTTTTTTATGGGAATGAGCTGGTTATCGGGATTGTCTTAACTAACTGGATGATTATTACTGCAATCGGTGCAGGTATTGGCAGGAAAACTTTAACATTCAGGAACGACCCGGTCTTTCAGGTTTCTGCTTTGATCCTGCTTAGTATTCTGGCGTTGATCATGGTGATCCTCCTTAATATTTTAAAAAATGTTGTATTTCAGGCAGGCAGCCTGGTTGGTATTTACCAGATCCTGTTGTCATCTTTTGTGCTCATGTTGCCATTTTGTCTGCTGTCAGGTTATTTGTTTACGCACCTTTCGGTATCATTTTCAGATAAATTTAACAGGAATATGATACACCGGACATATGCGGTAGAGTCGACAGGCAGTCTTGCAGGAGGAATCATAGTGAGCTTTATCCTTGTTTATTTATTGAAATCACTACAAATACTGGGGATATTGATTTTGCTGAATGTAGCAATATCATTCCTGAACAGAGACATCAGGACTTCATTCCGTCTGAAATGGCTTTTTGTTCTCATAGCATTGTCTCTTTATATTATTATCTGTGTTTTTAATATTGATAAAATTGTAAAAAAGTCGTTATACCCAAACCAGGAAATTGTATATCTCAGGGATACTCCATATGGGAACCTGACTGTTACCAGATCAGCTGAACAGCTTAATTTTTTTGAAAATACATCCCTCCTTTTTACAACCAATGATCCTGTTTCAAATGAGGAAAATGTTCATTATGCAATGCTTCAGCACCCTGATCCAAAAAATATTCTGATCATATCCGGTGGTATATCCGGTATCATAAATGAAATTTTAAAATACCAGATCGATAATATTGACTATGTTGAGATCAATCCCTGGATCATAAAACTGGGAAAAAGATGGACAGATACACTTGATTATGAACAGGTAAATGTAATCATTAAAGATTCCAAAATATATCTGAACGAATCAGAAAGAAAATACGATGTTATCCTTATGCAGATCCCTGAGCCCAATACTGCCCAAGTTAACAGGTATTATACATTGGAATATTTTAAATTGTTAAAGAAAAGATTGTCTCAGGATGGTCTGGTTTCCCTTTCGCTTCCTTCTACTGTTAATTATGTCAGTGTCGAGGCAAATGAGCTGAATTCTATAGTCTATCGAACACTAAAATCAGTTTTCAATAATGTTCTTATTGTACCGGGTAATAAAAATTATCTGCTGGCATCTGATGATAATCTGAATATAGATATTCCGTCACTTGTTGAACAAAAGGATATTGAGAATGTATATGTCAATCAATATTATCTGGATACATGGTCTCTTTCAGAACGAAGTGATTTTATCATGGAGCAACTTAATCAGGATGCACCTGTGAATAAAGATTTCAAACCAGTTTGTTATTTTCAGCATCTGAAGTACTGGATGAGCCAATTTAATGTTCATTACTGGTTACCTTTTGGACTGATCGTCCTGGTGTTCCTTTTGTCAATGATCCGGTTAAAACCCATTACCTTCGGTATGTTTGCAGCCGGATTTGCAGGATCATCCATAGAAATGCTTTTAATTCTTACATTTCAGATTCTTTATGGATATGTTTATCACTATACAGGAATTATTATCACTGCTTTCATGGGAGGTCTTGCCATTGGTGCATTATATCGTGAAAAGATCCTGAAAACTTCAATACAATCATTCTTATCTGTTCAGCTTATTATAACATTATATGCATTGGTATTACCACTTGTCTTTCTGCTTTTCAACAAAACCGAATCGGCAGGCTTATTTATGCATGTGGTATTTGTTCTGATGACATTGATTATTTCAGTTGCAACAGGAATGCAATTTTCATTGGGATCAACCATTATGAAGGAAAAAATGTCTGTCAGATCAGCCAGTTTGTATAGTTCAGACCTGGTGGGTTCAGCTTTCGGGGCATTACTTGTTTCCGTATTTATGATACCTATACTGGGTATTATCTTTAGTACCTTTATCATTGCAGCCCTGAATCTTATCAGTGCAAGTGTTACATTTGTTTTCAGAAAAAATTATGTGTATTAACTCTAAATTATGTAAAACATATTGTTGAATGATAAATTGCGGCATGATTTTGGTATAATTTTAAACACATCGGGAGTGTGTTATAATTAAATTTTAATCTATGTAATTAATAAATTTTTGTTTTTCGCAACTGCCTGCCGGCTTTTTTTCGCCGGAGCTTAGCGCAGCGCTATCGGCAAGCCTTTGATGGCCAAAGAAAGCGTAGCAGGTAAATAAACGCTGATTCACACAGAAATAATAAACTTTAAATCAAGCAATCTGCGCAAATTTGATCACAAATTTGCGAAAATCTGCGAGAAGCCTTTGGAAACTTTTTATTGATCATGATCAATTTTTTTTATATTGTGACACACCCTTAAAATGAGTAATAACTGACAAATATGAAAATTGACAAGAGGGAATTTTTAAAGAAAAGCTTGCTGGGTGTGGGAGGGCTCTGCAGTGCAGGCTGTATGAAGCTTTTTGCTGCCGGCTCGGAAAAAATGTTACCAGGAAACGATGAACTTTGGAAATGGAGTAAGGAAGCGCTTTTTTATGAAGTTACTCCCAGGGGGGTAAAATGCATGATCTGCCCAAATGAATGTACGCTGAAAGAGGATGAATTGAGTGATTGCAGGAATCATATTAACAAAAATGGCAAATTATATACCATAGCTTACGGTAATCCCTGTGCGGTTCATGTTGATCCTATTGAAAAAAAACCGCTGTATCATTTCCTTCCAACTACAAAAGCTTTTTCTATTGCAACTGCAGGCTGTAATCTTGCATGCCTGAACTGCCAGAACTGGACAATATCCCAGGCTTCACCTACTGAGACTAAAAACTATGATCTGATGCCTGCTGCAGTAGTGGAAAATTGCATCAAATCAGATTGTAAATCAATTGCATATACATATTCCGAACCCATTTCATTCTTTGAATATACTTATGATACTTCAAAGATTGCGACTTCCAGAGAGATTAAAAATGTAATTGTTACTGCCGGTTATATCAATGAGGAACCTTTGCGCTATTTACTTAAATATATCGATGCAGCAAATGTTGACCTTAAATCATTCAGTGATAGTATTTACCTCAAGCTTAATGCAGGAAAACTTCAACCTGTTCTGGATACTTTAAGAATCATGAAAGAAGAAGATGTCTGGCTGGAGATTACCAATCTGATCGTTCCGGGTTGGACTGATGATTTCAATATGATTAGAAAAATGTGTGAGTGGCTTCATGCAAATGGATTCAGTGATAATCCACTTCACTTCAGCCGGTTTCATCCAATGCATAAACTGACACAGCTCCCATCCACACCTGTTTCAACACTTGAAAAAGCCAGGGAAATTGCACTGGATGCGGGTTTGAAATTTGTATACATTGGTAATGTTCCGGGTACAAAAGCTTCCAATACCTATTGCCCGGGTTGTGAGAAATTGCTTATCGAACGGTTAGGTTACAGAATCACACAGAACCACATCAGGAACGGGAAGTGTGAATTTTGTAATGAAACAATTCCGGGAATATGGAGTTAATCTGGCTGCTGATAACTAGCTATTTATTACTCATTTATTAATTATTTTTGTTTTAAACCACAAAGGTAAACCAAGGTTGTCACAAAGGAACTCAAAGGTTCAAGTTCAGAGTCCTTTGTGTTCCTTCAAGCTATCCTTTGTGTTGTGGTTAAAAATCTTACAATTTTTTATGGCACGAATTATCATGATGTACTTAAGTATTTATATATTAAATAGTTTTCTCATACATGAATTGGAATTTTAATAGTATACTAATAATATAAAATATAGATAAGGTGAAAGCAGCTGTAATTTATGAATATGGCTCTCCTGAAGTTTTCAGGATAGAGGAAATTGATAAGCCTTCAATAAGAGATGATGAAGTACTCATTAAGGTAAAGGCTGCAAGCATCAATCCAATCGATTGGAAACAACGTAAGGGATGGCACAGGTTTTTTCTGAAGGCTCATTTTCCTGTTGTGCTTGGATATGATGTTGCAGGAGAAATCGAAGAATGTGGAAAGAATGTCAGCGGTTTTAATTCCGGAGATCAGGTTTATACCCGTCTTACACGCCGGTTCGGGGGAGCATTTGCCGAGTATGCTGCCACATCACAGTCCATACTGGCCGTGAAACCTGAGAACATTAACTGGCAGGAAGCAGCTGCTGTACCACTGGCAGCCGTTACGGCCCTTCAGGGACTGCGGGATCACTGCAAACTTAAAAAAGGTGAAAAGGTACTGATCATTGGTGCTGCCGGTGGTGTGGGACATTTTGCCCTTCAATTGTCAAAAATTATGGGGGGAGTTACAGTTGCAGTTTGTAGCAGTCGTCATAGAAAAATGATGGAGGAATTAAACCCTGATGACTTTATTGATTATACAAAAGTCGATTATAAAACACTGACTGACAGATATGATATTATATTCGATGCTGCCGGTGTGGAAAATTTTCCGGATTGTAGACATATCCTTAATCCCGGAGGCAGATACCTGACAACCCTGCCGCGGCCAAAATTACTGATCCATAAAACAATTGCTATTTTTACAAAGAGGAAAAAAGTCAAAACATTTCTCATGAAATCAAGCGGATCAGACCTGGAGATTATTTCTGATCTGATCAGGAGAAATGAATTAAAGATATTTATTGATTCGGTCTTTCCATTAGAAAAAATTGCCGATGCACACAGAAGAGCTGAAGAGTATCATACTGAAGGAAAGATCGTGGTGACGATTTCTGAAAAGCCCGGTTTTTAACCGGATCAATTTTTTCATACTCACCCCCTAACTCATACCAGCAACCAGTAACAATCAGAAATCCATCATTCTCCTGATCTTAAGTACTGTGTAATGCTGGTAATGCTCATCAAGGTCTGCATTGATCCTGTTAATATCCGGATCCGATGTGCTTTTATTATGCTCAGTTTGCAAATCACCTGATTTGGTAACCATTGTTCGTTTCATCTGTTCAAGCTGACTGATCCGGTCTTCACATGCCTGTATTTGTTGGTCGAGATTCATATCCTTATATTTTTTTCTTCGTTTTCGCATCGTTTTCTGTTTATTAGACGATACAAAATCAAAATCGTTACAAGTAACTAAGTGTTTTTATCAAATAGTATTAAAGCAGGTTAAGAAGTATTAAATATTGTTAAATCGTGAGTCGTGAATCGAAATTGATATTCATTATTGAGTTAGTGTTATTGGTTTTTAAAGTTCCTGTTTAAAAATACTATGAATAATTATCAGGATACATTCATATAAAAGACGGATTAAATGTTTAATTGTTGCATATTTAAGAAACAAATAATGAGTCCACTCCGAAAAGTAAGAATTATAGGGTAATACCTCATAAACTTTTTATTCTTAAAAAAATCAACTAATAGATAGATGTTGTATAAAATCATTACTAATCATTGTTGTGGCCAAAAATTTTGATTCCCAGTCCACTACTTGGATTTCATATTGCTCTCGAATGTTTGCTGCGAATACATTTCGTGGCTCACGATTGCTTGCTCCCAACATGGCCACAGACCTGCCTGCCGGCCTTGCTCCGCCGGAGCAGCTACGCAAAGGCGATTCAGGCAGTCACAACCTGCTCGCGAATCTTTGCTTCGCAAATATTTCACGACTCACAATCTATTTCGCCTGCCTGAGATAAATATTCCCATCTTCTGTCTTCATAGCGATCTCAACTCCTCCTCCATTCAGATCACCCTTAAAATCGTAGAAGAAGAAATCATAATAAAACAGGGGATGGGATAATGCCAATGACCTTGAATAATATTTTTGTGCATCAGAATAATTTTTCCAGGTATTTTTATTTTCTTCCAGAATTTTTTCAATATCAGATTCATCAAATTTTTCTTCAATTTCCATCAGACCATCTTTATCAATACTGATTTTCCCTCTGTCCGGAATATAAAAACGATTCAAATTTTTATCATCAAAACCGTAATAAAAGTTGTTAGATCCGGATTTCGGAGTTACAAAATTGTACCATCCCAATGAACCGAGGGTATTTTCTGCTTCTTTCAGATCAAGATCTGTATAAATATCCCCTTTTCCGGCACTTAACTTAAAGGTTACTTTTTCATTTGATTGAATCGTGAGGTCGATATCCCCTGTCTCACAGATAACTGACATAGGTCCTTCCTGGCTTATTTTACTGAAAATAATATCAACATTCCCTTTACCCGTTCTTGCAATCACGGGTCCGGTGATATTTTCCATCATGATATTCCCGTTGCTGATAACAATCTCAATTTCTTTTGATATCCCGGTTAAACTGATGTCATACATCCTGGCGAACCCGGGATTGTTAATATTCAGGTTGATATTCTTCGGGATTTTAATTTCATATTTCAGGTCATTGTTTGATTTCCCACCCGTAAAAACAATGATATCGTCGATAATTTCCATATTCAGACCGATACCGGTGTTGTCAATACCCGATTTTGTAAGCGGCCGCAAACCTTTTGCCTTATCGGGTGTGCCGGGTAAAGAAGTTGCCTGGATAACGATCTCATTTCCTGAATGGGTATCAATTTCAAGATCTGCTTCGATATCAATCAGTTTAAGAGTATATTCCCGCTTTTCAGATAATGTTGTCCTGAACTGCTGGCCAATAACACTGGTAAGCAGAAAGCAGGATACGATTAAAGAACATATGACGGTTTTCATTTTTGGTATTTTGTGAGTTTTATAATAATATTTCAAGTCCTTTTTTTGCTTGTTCCCTGACAATTTTCGGTGTATGCTCATCATCAATCAGTTTTTGCATAATATACGCTGATGATTTTTCATTCAGCAATACCATCATGTTGATCATATTCAGCTGGATAATGGGATCTTTTTCATTTTCGAAACATTTGATCAGTTCAAACCGGACAAAGGGATAATCAGTGTATCGTGAAAGCGCTTCCAGTGCAGCAAGCCTGACATTGGCACTGTAATCATTGTTGAGAGAATAAACCAATGCATCCATTACTTCAGGTTTGATCTCTTCAAGTTCTTCCGCATAGTTCGCAGCCATGATCCTTTTACTGGCTGATTGTTGTTCAAGAAGATTCAGGATCATAAGATTTTTTGTTTCGTTTACCTCTTTCCTGAGTGCAATGATTTCCTGATCTTCTATATACTGTTTATTTTGTATTTTGCCTGTAAAGAAACCACTAAAAAACAGTATGATTGAAGCAGCAATACCTGCAGGTATCAGGATCCAGAGGGGGATCCCGGTGAATCTTCTGCTTTTATCAGTATTATTGTATTCCTCCCGGATGATATCATCCAGAAACTCACTGGAATCTGACGCCGGTTTGAAATTGGGTATATGATCAAATGCAATGCTGAGTTTTTCTATTTCCATAAATTTTCTATGGCATTCTTCACATATATCCAAGTGTTGCTTCAATTTGATCAGATCATGTTTGCTGATGTCACCGGAACAATATTCCTGCATTAATTCAATAGATTCTTTACAATTCATTTTTTTATTTGTTCTTATTTTCTTAATTCTGAAATTTCATAATAATTACCGAGGATAATCAATTATTTTTTCATTTTCTAATCTCCTGACTGAAGTCAGGGGCAATTGATTCTTTAATATATTTTGTCAATCCTGTATAACAGGTGTTTTGCATCCTGTTATCATTATTCATTTTAACTTTTTCTTTTTAACCTTTTGACCTTTTTCACCCTTTTACCCTCCACCCTTTCACACTTTTAACCTTCCTAGATTTACACTTTCCCACTTACACACTTTCCATTTTCCTTTTTATCAGCCATTTTTCATACTATTATCCATCAACTTTAAAATATGCTTCCCTGAGTTTTTGCATGGCTCTGAAAACCATTTGTTTAACTGCATTTTCATTACTGCTGATGACTTCAGCAATTTCCCTGTTGCTGAGTTTCATATATTTGCTGAGCAGTAAAATCTGACGATGTTCCGGATTTAACATCGATAAGGCACACTGCAGGTTTTTCACCTGGTCAGACTTTTCAGGGTCACTGATCATGCCAGCTGCAATTTCATTGATTTCCTCCAGTTCCATGGAATTGCTCCTGAACCTTCCCTCCTTTTTCAAATAATCATTGAATTCATTTCTGGCAATTCTGAAAATCCATGGAATAAAATGATTATCTTTCTTCCAGGTTTCCCTGTATTTCATTAATCTGTAAAAAACATTCTGGGTAAGATCATGGCTTATTTCCCGGCAGAATGTTAGCCGCAGGAAAAAGTTATAGATCCTGATGTGATACCGGTCAAACAGGATCTTTACATCATCCAGTTTTCCCTGGCTTATCCTGTTCATTATTTTTTCATCTGTCATTGAAACCGGTATCGAAAACACTTTCTGTAAATAAATACTTGATAAATGGTGAAAAGTTATGCAGAAAAGAAAAATTTCTTAAGACGATCTATTCTGTTACCCTGGAAACTCTCGATCTGAAATAATAACCGACGTATACACCACCCTGGAAACCATCCAATCCGGATCCGTATGTGCATGTATATTCGAAATAGGGAGAGATCATCCAATGATCGGTAAGATACACGTTCAGTCTTGAACCAATTGCAAGACTCAGGTTGAAATCATTTATCTCTGATGCCCCCTGTTCGTATAAATATTGAAATCTTAATAATGAAAAATACGGTGATATGTCAAGGTTGCTGCCAACAGGAAAATGAAAGGAAATATTTTCAAAGGATCCGATTATGACAATAAAAAGTAGTATGTATTCATCAGTATAAAGCTTACCGAATCCTCCGATAGATAATAGCGGTATTCCAAGCAGACCGGGTCCGAAATGTGCATAATCCTGTCCAAGTGAAAGGTTTCCGTTCACACTGACATTGCGGGTTATAAAATATTGCATATTAATGTTACCGACGATCCTGGGAAAAGCATCTTCACGATATACATAATTGGGTGATAATTGCAGGATAAAATCCTTCGGTGAGTGTGAAAAACGCAGGTCTGTTCCTTTATATACGAGATCCTGTGATTTTAACTGAAACAGGATCAGTATCAAAAAAAGACAAAATGTGGAAAACCGCTTAAATATCATATTAAATCTCATGAGAATCTGTAAAATGATACAGGTTCTAAAAATACATTTTTTAACCTTTTTTAACCAAATTTATTTGCAATTACGAAAAACTTCGTATATATTTGTCTACGAAATTATTCGTAATAAATGAAAAAGGATACAAAACATATTCAGCCTACCGATGCTGAACTTGAAATTTTGCAGGTTCTCTGGGAAAGCGGACCGTCCACTGTACGTTTTATAAATGAATATTTGAACAAGAAAAAGAAAGTGGGTTATACTACTACGTTAAAGATCATGCAGATCATGGCTGATAAGCAGATTCTTTCCAGGCATAAAAAAGGTAAAACACATATCTATACACCAATTTTAAAAGAAAATGAAACTCAATCTCTTCTTGTTGATAAATTATTAAAAATTGCTTTTAAGGATTCTGCCAGTAAGCTTGTCATGCAGACACTTGGCAATAAAAAAACATCAATAGAAGAATTGAAGAAAATAAAAGAACTGATTGCAAATCTTGAAAAAGATCAGAAATGAGCTTCATTTATGAAATATTGCCTGAAAGAATCATCAATGCACTTGGCTGGACAATCCTGCATTCCTTCTGGCAGGGTTTGGTTATTGGTGCTCTTTTGTTTCTTTTATTGTATTTCTACCGGCATTATTCTTCAAATCTAAGATATAATTTATCTGTTTTTTCACTCATTCTAATCTGCGGATTATTTTTTATAACCTTTATCATTCATTACAGAGAGACAGGGCGCACTGATTTTCTTATTTCTCAGCAAACCCGGGTAACCGGTTATATAGATAGTGGAATTAATCCGTTACAAATTGATTCAGGTATTAAGCATAATGTTTCAACCGGTTCATTTGGTTCAATTGCTGAAACCATAATGGGCACATTTCCTTTTGTAATAACCTTTTGGTTATTCGGCGTTTTTATTATTATCGTTCGAATGACCGGAGGTTTTTTTACGGTGCAAAGACTAAGGAATTCATGCCTGTATGCCTTACCGGAGGAGATTCAGGGGAAGTTACAAAAATTAGCCTGTTTAATGAAGGTCAATAAATTTGTAACGATTTTTGAATCGACTCTCATTCATGTTCCTGTAGTTATCGGGTTTTTCAAGCCAATTATCCTGCTTCCTTTCAGTGCGGTATCCCATATTCCATGCGATCAGATTGAAGCCATCATTGCGCATGAACTCGCGCATATCCACCGCAATGATTACCTGGTCAATGTTTTTCAGTCAATTACAGAAGCTTTGTTTTTTTACCATCCGGTTATATGGATCATCAATCATCGTATCAGAAAAGAAAGGGAGAATTGTTGTGATGATCTTGCCGTTATGTATTCAGGCGGAAGACTTACATATGCAAAAGCACTCGCCAGTATATATGAAATTCCGGCAAAACATGGTTTTCCCATATTGGCAATGGCTTCAAAAAAATACCACATGTTATCGAGAATATTAAGAATTTTAAAACAAGGAAAGATGAAAACAAATTTAAAAGACAAACTTACGGCAGGATTTGTTTTATTATCGGTGCTCATTATAATCCTGCTGAATACAGGCGGATCTTTTATAAGTTTTAATTCAACACCTGATTATCCTTTTCAAAAAGATTATTTAAATCAAACCGGAGAGAGAGGATTTTCGATGATTCCTATAGCTCAAAATCCGGAAAACCTGATCAAAACGGATCAATCTGCACAGGTAAATGAAAATATTATTTCAACTAATCCGGTTGAACCATTACCGGTTAACAAGCCGGTCTTTTCATCCTTGCCCGAATCGTTACCGGAGAATGTTTTTGAACCAGATATCCTGGCACCGGTTCATCCCGATACATCATTAAAAGTAAAGGATAATGTTGTCCACAGAACTTTTATGAAGGATGGCACTGAGATGGATATCAAAATGAGAATTGAAAAAGGAGAGGTCAGGGAATTGTATGTAAATGGAGAAAAAGTTCCCGAGGAAAATTATGACCAGTACCAGGCTGAGATTGATAAAACACTGGAAGACCTTGCCGAACTTCAGGAGGAACTAACTGAGGCACGGGAAGAGATTGAAGAAATGGATATGGAAGAAATACGGAAAGAGGTTGAGGAAAGTTTGGAGGAGGTTAAGAAAAGTATGCAGGAGATTGATGTTGAAGCCATGATTCCGGATATTGAGCAAATAGAGGTACCTGAAATTGATGAAGAGCAGATCAGGATTGAAATTGAAAATGCTATAGCAAAGATTGAGGAAATTGACATGGAAAAGATCCATAAAGAAATTGAGGAAGCTATGGAATCGGCATGTAAGGCTATGAAAAATGTTGAACTCCCTGATATGGAAGAAATTAAATTAGAGATGGAAAGGGCTGCAAAAGAAATGAAGGAAATCGATCATGAAAAAATAAGGGCTTATATGGAGAAATCGATTTCTGAAATCAATGTTGACCGGGAAGCATTCCTAAAGGACATGGAAAAAGCAATGAAAGAGCTGGAAGAAATTAATATCGATGATATAAAAATAGATCTCGAAAGAGAAAAGACTAAAATGGATGAGATGTTAAAGGAGCTTGAAAAGCTGGAGATCGACAAGAAATAAAAAGAAGGGTGCTGTGGCGTCTTTCTTTATTTATGCTTCTTCATGTTCAGTTCTTCGGATGATCTCATCCTGCAGATCCTTTCCAAGATCATTAAAATAATCGCTGTACCCTGCCACCCTGACGATCAGGTCGGAATACTTTTCCGGTTCTTTTTGAGCCTTCCTGAGCGTCTGGGCTGATACAACATTAAACTGAACATGATGTCCATTCATGCTGAAGTAACTCCTTATCAGTCTTGTAAGTTTTTCAATCCCGGTATCTGTACTGAAGAATCGTGGAGAAAATTTCTGATTGAGGAGTGTCCCGCCTGTTCTCAGGTGATCTATTTTTGCAGCTGATTTCAGGACAGCAGTAGGACCTTTACGGTCTGCACCCTGGACCGGTGATATTCCTTCCGACAGGGGTTCACCTGCTTTGCGTCCGTCAGGAAGTGCTTTAATTACTTTGCCAAAATAAATGTGGCAGGTTGTGGGGAGCAGGTTAATCCTGTGAATCCCTCCGCGTGGTGTCGGTCTTCCGTCAACACAGTTAAAGTAGGATTCAAAAATCCTTTTCAGTATGTCATCAGTATAATTGTCATCATTACCATATTTAGGAGTATTAAAAAGCAGTTCATATCTTAAATCTTCGTATCCCTTATAATTACTTTTCATTATTGAAAGAAATTTTTCCATACTGATATTATTCTTTTCAAATATGTGATATTTGAGAGCTGCAAAGCTGTCGGTAAGACTCCCGATGCCTACTCCCTGGATGTAGCTGGTATTGTATTTTGCTCCGCCTGCATTATAGTCCCTGCCATTCTGAATACAATCGTCTATCAGAAGGGAAAGGAAAGGCACTGGCATTTCATTGGCAAAGATCTGTTCAATAACATTGTTTCCCCTGATTTTAATGTCGATAAAATATTTCAGCTGTTTTTCCCAGGCCTGAAACAATTCCTCAAAGGTTTTGAATTTTTCGGGAGATCCCGTTTCAAGACCGATCTTTTTTTTAGTTCTTGGATCAACTCCGTTATGGAGGGTGATCTCAAGCACTTTTGGCAGGTTGAAGTAACCTGTAAGGATATAACATTCCGCACCAAATGCGCCACTTTCAACGCAACCGCTTGCTCCTCCCCTCCTTGCATCTTCAATGGATTTACCTTGCCTGGTCAATTCTTTTACAATCGCATCACTGTTGAAACAGGATGGTTGTCCGAATCCGGTTTTAATGATTTCTATTGCTTTTTTCACGAAATCATCTGGATTTTTCCTGCTGATTTGAACCATGGAACCCGGCTGCAAGATCCTCATTTCCTTTATAACATCAAGAATAATATATGTGAGCTCATTCACGCCATCTGTTCCATCTTCTTTAAGTCCCCCAAGATTGATCAGTGAAAAGTCTGTGTAAGTGTTACTTTCCTGGGCGGTTACACCTACCTTTGGTGGTGCGGGATGATTATTAAACTTGATCCAGAATGACTGCAGTAACTCAATTGCTTTTTCTTTTGTTAAAGAACCGTCTTTGAGCCCTCTGATATAAAAGGGATAAATATGTTGATCCAATCTGCCGGGATTAAATGAATCCCAGGGATTAAGTTCGGTTACCACACCAAGATGTACAAACCAGTAATATTGCAGTGCTTCATGGAAGGTTCGGGGTGCATTAGCCGGGACATGTCTGCAAACCAGAGCCATTTCTTTCAGCTCCTGCTTTCTTTGAGATCTTTTTTCTTTTTCAGCCATTTCAAGAAGCCGCTTTTCATGCCTCTTTGCAAATAAAATGATGGCATCTGCAGCGATATCCATAGCTTTTAATTCTTCCTGTTTCCGGTATGCTTCCGGATCATTAAAAAAGTCGAGAGCGTTTATAGCATTGCGGATATCCTCCTTAATATCCAGCATACCTTTTATGTATATTTTATCTCCAAGCACCGTATGTCCGGGAGCCCTTTGCTCCTGGAATTCGGTAAATACACCGGCATTATATGCATCAAGCCATTCCCCTGTCATGCTCCGCATGATCTTTTCCCGGGTACTTTTCCCGGTCCAAAATGGAATAATTATTTCTTCATACGCCTTAAAAACATCTTCATCAACCTTGAATGATACTTTTTTTCTGTTATTGAGTGTATGAAGATCCTTAAGGCTGTGGATACATATTTCAGTATAAGTGGGTGTGGCCCTGGGAGCCGGTCCCCTCTCCCCCACTATCAGTTCACCATCATCAATACAAATGGTTTTGTTGGCAAGGACATGGTATAAACATAATGCACGCCTGACCGGTACAGAAACTTCCAGCGCTTTATTGCTTTTGTAAAATTCAGTTACAAGCATTGCTCTTTCGGCAGAAATACAGTTTACTGCCGTAAGACTTTGTTTACGTAATTTTTTTATTCTTTCATTTATCATCATCCACCGATTTTAGTTGTAAAACCTGCACTTTCAAAACATTTTTTCAGATTATTCAGCATTGAATCAGACGGTTTAGTAATACTTTTCATCCGGTTGGGACGGTTAAACCGCATGTATTTGCTTCTGGAAAAATGATGATATGGCAGGATATCCACATATTTGATGTCAGGCAACGTAACCAGGAAACTGATGATCCTGTCAATCTGTCCTTTATCATCGTTGATCCCCGGCACCAAGGGTATCCTGATGATTATTTGAGCTTTTTTGTCATGTAGAATTTTCAGATTACGCAGGATCTGTTTGTTTGACACGCCCGTATATTTCAAATGCTTTTGATCATCCATCATTTTCAGATCATAAAGGAACAGATCAGTATGAAGCGCCACTTCCCTTATGATATTTTCAGATGTGATACCGCTTGTATCCAAACAGGAATGGACAGACCGTTTCCTGCACTCCCGGAGAGCTGCAATAAGAAATTGATGCTGTAAAAGTGGTTCTCCACCTGAAAAGGTCACTCCCCCACCTGATTCATCTATAAAGATCCTTTCTTTTTCAATCTCTTTCATCACTTCGGGAATGGTGATCCAATAACCAGCTTGTTCTTTTTTAGAGATTACTTTCCCGTCAACTTTTATTTCCTTTGTATAGTATTCAATCTCAGGATTTATTCCCTCAGGATTGTGGCACCACCAGCATGACATCGGGCAACCTTTGAAGAAAAATGTAATTCTTATTCCCGGTCCATCATGGATTGCAAAACGTTTAATATCAAAGATGCATGCTTTCATATTTTGGTTCCTGGTTCCGAAAAACTGTATCCACATAATGCGGATTGCCAGTTTTTCAAGAGTACTCGAAATTTCAATAATCCGCCTAAGCGGATGCAAAATTTCGGGATGTGTGTGGGTGGTGTGTGTGAGATCACTCATCCGTTGGTTCAAAGTCATTGGATGAGTATCAAACCGAAGGTTGAATCAAGTCATTCCGACGAACGAAATAATGAGATATATTTTTATTATTTGTGATGAAAAAAATGGATAGCTGCAAGGGAATCTTCCGGAATACGGATATGACATAAAATCGAAAGAAAATCCCAATTGTAAAAATAGAGGGTATATTAATCCCTAACAGATCAGGCACGAGTAAAGGCCACGGCCTTCGCGGGTATACATTTTTATGAAATGACCTGATTTAACCATAATTATGGTATTTTATACAAAATTAACAGTTATCTGTTTGAAAACAAATAACCATAATATTTATTTGTATCAGTCCATTCAGTTTTCTGACATATTAATAAGATAGACATTTCTGAATTCAATGAGTGCTCCTTCACTTTGTAATCCAATATACCCCATTTTTGGAAAAGGCATAGAGCATATATTTTGTAAAGTCCCGTTGACATTCACGATAATTGAATCGTTTTTAACACGAATATTATACGTGTTCCATGCTCCCGGTGGATTTTCAGAACTTTCTTCATATTTTGGAATGACCAGGTTTGATTTATCCATCCT
>CAZGOR010000039.1:0-12701 GCA_964527875.1 uncultured Bacteroides sp.
AATTCCGCTGCGGGAATATCAGGCGCAACATGTGTCCGGTAAACAATCACGTGAAATTTCCTGGCTGCCCTCTGATCTATTGAATCCAGGTCAATTCCGCATCGTGCTATGACTTTCAGATTTGGTGCCGATTTTATAATCTCTTCGGTCAACGGTTCAATACCCGCAATGATCCCATCAGGATTATGTTTTTGAACCAGTTCCAATACTTCTTCTTCCGTCAGCATTCTCTTAAATGGATTTTTAATCAGGTTAATCGATGCCGGGAATTCAGTGTAAGTATAACTTGATGTATTACAGAGTATTGTTATTTTCTTATCCATATTCTAAGTTTTAATCAAAAAACATAAAAAATATAAAATAGCACTCCAAATAAAGGTAAGAATTATGCAGGTTATAGAAAAAAAAATAAATAATTCTAGTATATATCTCTTTGATGTTGATTTACTGAATGATTAGTTCAGATTAATTGAAAAGCAAAAAAACTTAAATAGTTCTTGCTGATTTACGCTGATATAAGCGCAGATTATCGCTGATTGCAATTTATTCTATATTGATTCTGCGTAAATCTGCGATATAACCTGCGTTGATCAGCGAGAAGCCTTTATTTTCTTCTCATTGACCAATCCTATCCTCACAATCCAGCCATCTTCCAGTTGTGCTTCATCGGTAATCTCCTCCACAAAAGGCTGCAATGGATCCAGGTGAACCTGGTTTGATAATGGATCTATGCCAATAATAAAATCAATATGGTCATCCATATTAAAATCAATTGAATCTTTTACCGTTACGGGAATACTATCTGTCCAGATCCATTCCAGCTGTATGAACCCTTTGGTACTTTCGCCGATCAGTGCTTCAAAAACAGGTTCATGAATATTCAAAGTATAATCTTCATATTCAACCGACCGAGCAACATCTCCCCCGGTAAGTGTTGGATTTACTTTCATAAAAGACAATTTTGCAAACTGTCTAGAAAAATTGTCCAGGCCGGGAAACATGATCAGAATAATGAGCAGGCAGACTGCTGCCCAGATAAAACCCAGAATTATTTTTAGTTTTTTCATTGATAGTGTTTATATTGATATCTTTATTTTTTCAGCATCGTATTTCTGTTTCAAGAAGGCTAAGACTAAGGGAGTTTGTGGTATAGGGTGTGGGATGCCCAGGCTTAAGCCAAAGTTTCTTCCCCTCTCTCCTTCTCCCATTCTCCCTTTCACACGATACGCTTCAATATAGTCAAAAAGAACCTCGATATTATTGATACGCTTCAATCCCCAGGTTAAAGCCTGGGATTACTTCCTGTATCCCTCTTTCCCTCCATCCCACAATCCCAAACTCCCCCCTTCTCCCCTTCTCCCCTTCCCCCTTTCTCCCCTTCTCCCCTTCTCCCCATCCCTCCCTGCCCCGAATTAACGGATAAACAAAATCTAATCAGAAGCTCCCTGTAGTCACCAGATTTATGATCTTATATATTCCCATCTGGAATGTGCCTCCCGAGAACACTGCCAGAAAAAGAAAACCGCCAAAGACATATAAATTCCTTGAGGCGGTAAGAGATTTATTTACCGGTGTTCCTTTAATATGATAATGGATCGCATGTGTAGGACATACATCAATACATTTTCCACATTTACAGCATGTAAAATGTGCTTTTCCTGTTTTATACGAACTTTCATCCAGCGATAATGTCGGACATTCCTTAATGCATTTGCCACATTCCGTGCATTTTTCTTTGTCGATCCTGATATCAAAAGCATTGATCTTATTGGCAAAAGAATTCAGTGCCCCAAGCGGACATAATGTGGTACACTGCATCCTTTTCCTTGTAAGAATAGGAAGAATCACAACAAGTCCGGCAAATATCGAAAGGAATATGATCGTTTTAATAAGTGTTTCGACTGAGGTAACTGCTTCGAATTCGGTAACTGTTTTAAAGGGACAGATCCAATCGCAATAGGTTGGAGACAGGAGTATCGCTGAACTGATTGCTACCATGAGCAATACAGCAAAGGGAAACCATCTGAAAAGAATATGAACATTTTTCAGCTTTGCTTTCTTAAATATCCGTGAGAATCCATCTTCCCAGCCGCCGTAAAAGCAGCCCCAGCTGCAGAAACCCTTTCCCAATGCAACACTTGCCAGTAACCAGATAACGATCATCATAGCGATAGGTGCAAAACCTCCCAAGATCTGCCCTGGGAAAATAATTGAATTGGTCAAAGCAGCAGGTATCAGAATCATGCTGATGACCAAATGGCAGAATGGTATTTCACACTGAAGCAAGTCAGCTGAGTCAAATGTCATTCCCCTGTTCGCTTCGAACATATTCAGAAGAAATACAAATGACAGAAATACTGCATATGCGATAAACCCGATAGCCCGGTATCTGTCTGTCTTTCCTGTATATATAATTCTGAAGAATAAATAATTAAACCCCAGAAAAACGATTAAAAAGGCGATCGCTGATTTATAGTCTGAAAAATCCGGCCTGCCCCCCGACAGAAAAATAAACAAAAGCAAAAACATCGGTAAACAAACCAGCAGAGATTTCCAGAATTTACCCACTGTTGAGTAGGGTGGTTGTTTGATCTTTCCAGCATTCATTTTGAAAAAAGTATTGTAAATATGTTATACAAATATATGTGTCTGAAAATTATTCCAGTATTCCAGTATTCCCATTTTGAATCTGACTGAGGTTAACTTAATACTAACATTAAACCTTTTATAAAAAAGATCAATCCTGCCAGTCCGGCAGTTATTTTTCCAATTATATGGATCGCATTTCTTCCATGTATAAATCCGAGCAACATCAGTGGTAAAAAATAAACGGAGGTCCCCAGGTAAAAAAATATAAAATAACCCAAACTCCCTGACAGAGAATCCTGAGATGCAGCACCAGTAAATGCAAGCAAAAGAGCCGGGCAGAAACTCAGTCCTGTGACCAATCCTCCCACTATAGGTATTGCTATCGTACGTCTGTCTGCCCTGTGTATTAGCGCCCCGGAAAATGGCTTTACTGCACAGATATGCCTGATCTTTATAAAAGAATAAACAACAAGCATCACTGAAAGTATCATATAGGCCGAACCAGTAATCATATGCTGATATAATTCACCGTTTAGAAAAGTCTGTCCGATTAATGCGGCAATAAGTCCCAGCATCATATAAGCAAAAAATCTTGATCCCAGGAACAAAAGAATGTCGATAAGGCTTTTTTTAACCGAAGTTCCTTCCCCGAGGATATAGGGCAGGACAACCGGACCGCATAATACAAGGCAGCTTGTGCCGGTACTTAAACCCAGTAATAAACCCTCCATAGAATCTTACTGAAGAATTCTTGTTTATATCAACCATCCGGTTGATATCATTGACATTACTATTTGAAGACAGTTCAAATTGATGTTCATGCGAATCTGGAAATCATGTCTCAAGAGAAATTTCACCCCCATATATTAACCTGCAGGGAAAAATCAATAATAGAAATCACTAAAAATCCACTTCAGATTTCTCGTATTTTATTTAATTGATACATTTTATGATTCTTATGCTTCTTCTACCACTTTCCATTGTATGGCATCAGCCAGTTCATAAACTTGTTTCTTCAAATCGCCATAGAAGGTAACACGATGCCAGCCCCACTGGTCCCATTTGGTGAACAGTTTTTCAATATCGCCGATAGGTTCAGTACAAAGTTTAGTACGGCAGGCACGATCCTCAGGATCATTAGCGACTGTGACTCCCTGATGCAAAATAATTTCTTTTCGGTTATGGTCAATTTTAAGTGATGTAGTCAAATAACCTATCGGGAGGATGGACCGAACTGCTGCCCCTTGCCTGTCTTCCGAATGAGTCATTATTTCAAAAGGATTTTCGCCACCATCAGGGCCAAACATTTTACTTGGAGCAACACAATGTGCATATATTATCTGGCGTTTAGAAGTGTCGATAACGGGATCAGAAATCATCCCTGGTCGTCCTTGCGTCATTATAGAAAATGCTACCATTGTTGCCGTTGAACGGATATCGCACTCACATGCCCCAATGAATCCTTCATTGTTTAATTCATGGAAACCAAGGCACGGGTAAGCATGAATATGATTGCCATAAAATCCTCCAAGGCAATTTATCGTTATAGCATTGGCATTGTGATTTTTTAATACAGATTTCATTCCCAGATACATAGCTGCTGAATCCTGAAGGATGTTAAACCGAACACCAGTAACTTCAGTTGCTTTATTCTGCCAATTTTCAGCAATAGCCTCAGCTTCATGTTTATCGGCAGTTTCCCAGGCATAGTTAAGTTCAGCAAAAGAGATATATTCAAGAGGTATCCCCATAATAGGATCAGCACACCTGGAAGTCTGATTGCGAGCCGCCAATATTTTAGATTCCTTCATTCGATGCAGGGTTTCATCTGCTGACAGAGTTTTAAATACATCTTCATTGTAAGAAAGATTCCCTGGCGCTGGTGTAGATTTTATTCGGGCACGTTCAGTTGCCCCTGCAAAATCATCAACTGAGCCACCTTTCGCTATATTTTCAAAACATTTGACAGAAGCTACAATATCTTCAATTCGGGAAGAGGAAACAAATCCTATGTTGGATTGTTTTTCATTTATACTCATAGCAACAGAGCTCAAAAATCTTCCAGTCCCTCCATAAAGAAAATCTATTAAAAGTATTGGTTTACGGGATTTTGCAATAGTGTCCGTAATCCTGATAGCAGTATTCATCAGGTATACAATGTACCCGTCTATTTTTTCGTTTTCTTCCTGGCCAAGGATTTTTTCAGCATCCTCCCGCCCTGTCGCTGAAGTTGAAACAAATTCAAATGATGGAAATTGTTTTCTTAAAACAGTGATAGTATTTTCCATTACCGGCTTAAAATCAAACCCTAAATTTGGCCAGTCTGGAATAGGTTGGACAAGATCATGCAAAACGAAAATAATCCTTATCTTCATTTTTTTTCTTCCCAGTAAGTAGTTGGAAGATCCGAAAACAGACAGTGGTGAAATTGACAAAAAAGCACCACAGGTCGCACAAGATGAAATAAATCCTCTTCGGGAAGGATACTTCCCACATTTTTTCATTGAATGTTGTTTTGAATTCATAATATTATATTTAAGTTAATCCTTTTCATGCCAGTTCTGTATCTCCTTGTCTTTCAGAATCGTTCAAATTCCCGGTCCTTACTAAACTTAACCTTATTTTCAAGTAGGATGTTACGGCTAGAATTACCTACAAGTATCCCGTATTCACCCGCTTCCAGCTTCCAGTTTCCGCCCTCCACATGATAGTAGGATAAAAGGGATTTAGGAATACTGATTTCAACCTTTTGTTCTTCACCTTCTTCCAGAAATACCTTTAAGAAACCCTTCAGCTCGCATGGCGGCCTTGGTACAGATGATTCCGGAGGAGAAATATACACCTGCACCACCTCTGATCCGGATCGGGGTCCCGTATTTTTAACCTTGCATTCAATTTTTATTGATTTCTTATCGACATCCAGTATCATATCGCTGAATTCAAATGTTGTATAACTCAATCCGTAACCGAACTCATATCTTGGCTTTATCTTATTCTCATCAAACCAGCGGTGACCGACAAACACCCCTTCCTTATATTCTCCCGTATATGCATGAATGACCTTACGCTTTGCCGGGTCACGTGTGACTCCTTGTGGGGGTTCATCAATAATCAAACGTGCGGGCCATTCTCCAAAGGCATGAACGGGATAATCATCCAATTTTCTCGCCATTGTAAAGCTAAGCTTCCCGCCAGGATTAACTTTACCGGTAAGTATGTCTGCAATAGCATCCCCGGTTGCTTGCCCGGCATACCAGGCCCCGAGTATTACCGGTACTTTATCAGCCCATGGCTCAACAGAGGCCGCAGAGCCTGACATCAGTACAACAATGATGTTCCTGTTTACCCGCACCAGGATATCTATGGCTTTAGCCTGATTATAAGGCAAATCCATGGTTTTAAGAGAGCGGCCTTCACTGTATGCACCACTCAGTGCGAAAAAAATTACGGCATCGGCGGACCTGGCAGATACCTCCAGGACCGGAAAATCGGCTTCATTACTCTCCTCATTGGTATTAAAAGGAACAGGTATAAGTTCAACCTTTCCTTCAAGTGCCGAACGAAGTCCTTCAAGAGGTGTAATATTGACCCTGGTATGTACATCTCCGGAACCGCCTCCTTTGGCAACAACTTCCAAACCTGGTCCAGCGAGTAAAATCCTTTTCATTTTATCAGGATCAAGCGGCAGGATACCTTTCTCATTTTTAAGGAGCACCATTCCTTCAGCCCCCAGCCGACGGGCTATTGCACGATGTTCTTCAGTATCAAGAGAACCTTTTTCCTGTAATTCGGGATTAAGTACACCACACCGGATACACAACCTGATGACCCTGCGTGCCTTATCGTCGATGAGCGACTCCGGGACCTGGCCTTCCCTCACTGCCTCAAGGAGTTTGCCATCACCAAATACATATGCACAAAAACCTGTGGTCATATCAGTTCCAGCCAATGCTGCCGGCACAGCATCATAAGCAGCCCTCCAGTCGGTAAGAATAACACCATCGTATCCTATCTCATCTTTCATTATTTCCTGGAGCAGTGTTTTGTTATGAGCACAGTGGATACCATTCAGCAAACTGTTCGCAGACATCATACTCCAAACCTTACCGTCTCTCGCAGCCATCTCATATGGAAGCATATGCACCTCCCTCAATGTACGATCATCCATATTTGAACTGGTATAATGCCGTCCTGACTCATAATCGTTAGCCACCAATAGACATGCACAGGCGCCTACATATTTATCCTGAACTCCCTGTATATAGGCCACTGCCATACGCCCCGCCATGTAAGGATCCTCACCAAGGTTCTCAAAATTCCGGCCATTAAGGGGAGTGCGCACAAGGTTTATCATCGGTGCTAAAAGAAGATTACGATTGACTGCCAGGATTTCTTCGGCCAGGAGTCCACCAAAAGTACGGGCAGCATTTTCATCCCATGTACATGACAACGAGAGGGTGGAAGGGAGAGCAGTTGTTAGTGTACCATCGAATGTGCGAACTCCCTGGCGTCCGTCAAGCATTGCTATTGGCGGAATATTCAAACGCTCCACACCGGCTGCGTAAAACCTGTCAGCACTGTTATCGGTCACATTGCCATGTAATAACCTGATTTTTTCCTCCAGTGTAAGACGCTTAAGAAGATCTTCCACGCGGGTTTCAATATCTACGTCCGGATTTAAATATACCTCCACGCTACCGGTTTGCGAATGCTGCGAATTGTTCCCATGCCGGGAGCATGAAGAAACAGATAACATGATAATTACTAAGATTAATGATGATGTTTTCAGTGCTCTCATAAATATTTATATAGTCAGGTACTTACAAGCAAATATATTAATTATCCAATTTGCTTTGTGGAACTTATCATGAGAATATTTTCATTACTTTATACAATAATAATGAAAATATTTTCACAGACCTCTCTTTTACAGGGAATAATACCGTATCATTTTTTTGTTTTAGTCTTTTATAGGTTTATTTTTATTATCACCATATTTGTATTACAGACTAATGAGCAACAGTAAGGAAATAAAAATTACCCTTCATCCCATCGGTTTGGATATCTCTGTCAGACCGGGCACACCTCTGATTGATGTTCTGTATGAATATGGAGTGGAATTCCCCTGTGGAGGAAAAGGAACGTGTGGTTCATGCAAAATAAAGATATTGGAAGGGGATATCCCTTTAACAGAAAAACATAAATTACAGCTGGAAAAGCTTGGTCTCACCAAAGATATGCGTCTGGCATGTATGTCGTCAGCACCTGAATCGGACTTGAAAATTGAAGTTCCACAATTTAAATCGGTGATCCTGGCAGACGATTCAATTTTTGAATTTCAACCATTATACGGTAAAGGTATTGCTGTTGATATCGGAACCACAACAATTGTTGCACAGCTTCTCGACCTTTCTTCCGGCCAGGTACTGAATGTTGTGACAGCCCGGAATCCGCAAGGGAAATATGGTGCAGATATTATGTCTAGAATTGAATTTGCACTGCGCGGTGATTACGCTAATAAATTAAAAAAACTGATCCGTAATAAGATACTGGAAATGATTCGTTTCCTCCTGGCCGGAACCACTCCGGATATTGAAAAAATAATCCTGGTCGGTAATTCAGCCATGCATCATTTTTTCTGTGGTTTTGATGTGAAACCCCTTTCCTTTTATCCTTTTGAATCCCCAAATCTGGGAATAAAGACATTCCAACCTGCAGAACTTGGATGGGATCTGGAAGAAAAAACAGAAATCACTTTTATGCCTTCAATCGGATCATTCGTTGGCAGCGATATACTGGCCGGCATCTTCGCCACCAAACTCCATTTGAGTGATTCGTTTAAAGTGCTGATAGACCTTGGAACCAATGGAGAGATCGTAATCGGAAACAAAGAAAGGATCGTCTGTGCTTCCACAGCCGCAGGACCTGCCTTTGAGGGTGCAAGGATCACTATGGGTATGAGCGCCTCTGCCGGGGCAATATCGTCCGTCATGAACCACGGGGAAAAGTTTCACTGCCATACCATCGGAAATGTAAATCCTTCCGGAATTTGTGGCAGCGGCATGATCGATGCTATGGCTGTATTCCTTGAAAAAGAACTGATAAATGATTTTGGAGATATCCTTACCGTTGAAAAACAGATCTTCCTTGAAAAAGAAGTATTCATCAATCAACAGGATATCCGTGAAATACAACTGGCAAAAGCTGCAGTTGCAGCCGGACTTGAAATTCTGTTTAAACAACTCGGAATATCCTACGATCAGATTGATGAACTTTATATTGCCGGAGGTTTTGGAAATTTTATCAATGTATCAAATGCCCAAAAGATCGGATTATTGAATCTTCCTGAAGATAAAACTATAAAGATTGGTAATACCGCTCTGATAGGTGCAAAAATATTTCTTTTTACAGATTATAATAAGATCGATCAGGTATTAAAGCTCACCAAACATATCAGCCTCGAATCCGATCCTGAATTTCAGGATTTGTTTATAGAGAATATGCTGTTTAAACCCGTTTAATGTGCCGGCTGACATAGAGATCCTTCAGGTTCATTCCGGATTAAATGGGAGTATCATAATCGATAAGCTATATCAACGGTTGTTGTGAGGCTGTCTAAAAAGTCTGTTAAAACATTTAACCACCCGCCTGACCGTGTCATTCCTGCCCGAATGAATTCGTTCCCGCCCGGATGACCCGGTCGGACGGGCAGAGGAAACAGAGATTAAACAGAGTTCACAGAGGTTTGATATTAAGAAAGTTACTTCTCTGCGGACTCTGTGAAAACTCTGTGGACTCTGTGGTTTATACTACTTTTTAGACAGCCTCATTAATTATGGGAAATTTATGTTGAGTTTGATTTTCGCTGTGGATATAACTTCAACAAATTTCAGGTTCAGTAGAGTAAAGGAACATGATATTCCCGAAGTAGGTTATTACATATTATATTTTTTAAACTAAAAAAAACAGAAAAATTTGGTAATATTATACTTTTTATGTATATTTGTACATAAATCGTATATTTTTAGAAGATGAATTGTTCTGAAAATCAAAAATATAATCAAATCATAACCACAAGTAAAAAGTTATTCTGGAAATATGGCATTAAAAGAGTAACTATTGAAGAGATATGCCGGGAAGCTAGCGTCAGTAAAATGACGTTCTACAAATATCTAAAAAACAAAAATGATCTAGTTAAGCAAATTATTGAGCATACACTGGGAAAAGCTATGGTGAAGTACAGGAAAATCATGGAACAGGATATTCCATTCACAGAAAAAGCCAGGCAATCGATTGCTCTTAAAATGGAACAGACTGAAGAGATGAGTAATGAATTTTTTGAAGATTATTTTCTTCATGGTGATCCTGAGTTATCTGATTACCTTAACAAGAAAGTATCCGAAAGCATCGGTATAATTATGAAAGATTACATAAAGGCCCAGAAAAAGGGAGAACTCAGAGCTGATATCCGTCCGGAATTCATCCTGTATTTTCTTAATTATATGACCGAAATGGCAAAAGATCAACAATTGCTGGCCCTCTATAAGAATCCCGGAGATCTGGTCAGGGAATTGATAAATTTTTTCTTTTATGGGATTATTGAAAGAAAATAAAACGGAAACAGGGGAAGTGGGGAAGTCCTCTCCCTTTAAGGGGAGAGCCTGCCTGCATCGCCTTCGCGTAGCCGCTTTGGCGAAGCAAGGCCGGCAGGCAGGGATTTAGGAGAGGGATAAAATGAATAATCAAAAAATGAAGTATACTCAGAAACCATATATTATTTTTCATTTTCAAATTATATTGATATTTACACCGCTAATCTGTTTTTCATTGAATTCTAACAGTCAGGATATTGGATTGAATGGTATGCTGGCCGGATGGGGTACAGCCAGTTACAGTAATAAATTGAATGGTATGCTCGGAATTCGCTATGTTCCGGATATTACAATGGAATATTTTGTCAAAGATCAATTCACGCTTGACAGTGAAATATCATTCAACGCCCGTGCCACCAGCATCTTTTGGTCGGGTGACAGCATTGATCTGGACGGACAGATCAAACCTTACAGGATCTGGCTCCGGTTTTCCGGCAATCAGTTTGAGTTCCGGGCCGGTTTACAGAAAATAAACTTCGGATCGGCTACCATGCTGAGGCCTCTGATGTGGTTCGACAGGATTGATCCACGTGATCCACTTCAGATAACGGAAGGAGTATATGGTTTGCTGGGCAGATATTATTTTCTCAATAATGCCAATATCTGGCTGTGGGCACTTTACGGCAACCGGGATACAAAGGGGTGGGAGTTTACCAAAACCCGGAAGAAAATGCCGGAGCTGGGCGGCAGAATCCAGTTTCCTGTACTGACAGGTGAGGTTGCCGGGACATATCATTTCCGGCAGGCAGATTTTCGGGGAGCAGCTATCTACGATACAGTTACATACACAGATGGCATAAATGAAAACCGGATCGGTCTGGATGGGAAATTCGATCTGCTCATCGGATTATGGTTTGAAGGAGCAATGATCAGGCAGGATCTTGAAAAACAAGGCTATCAGCGGTATTTGAACCTGGGAGCCGACTATACTTTCAACCTTGGTAATGGCCTGAATATCATGACTGAATATTTTACATACAGTATTGCTGATAAAGCATTTTTCCAGGGAGAAGGGATCTCATTTACAGCTCTCTCCCTGAACTATTCTTTCTCCATCATCAATAACCTGAATGCAATTATTTTTTATGATTGGGAAAATGATGATCTTTACAATTTCATTAACTGGTCGTGGCAGTTTGATAAATGGAGTTTTTATCTGATGGGATTCTGGAATCCTGACCGTTTCCAGGTATATCCCGGTATGGAGGAAGCGAATCTTTTTGCCGGAAAAGGAATACAGGTTATGGCAGTTTTTAATCATTAAATAATCAGCGAAAATCTGCGCAGATATCTGCGTTCATCTGCGAGAACTTATTTAAATAAACTTTTATTTCTCGCAGATTATCGCAGATTGGTTCGCAGATTCACGCAGATAAATAAATATTTTAATAATGGAAAATTCACACATTGTAACCATCGAAGGTCTGGTAAAGCGTTATCCTATTGGCAAGGGGCATTTTACAGCCCTTGAAAACATTAACCTGGCTTTCGGTACCGGTGAATTTGCAGGTGTTGTGGGACCCAGCGGATCTGGTAAGACCACATTGCTGAACATCATCGGTTCGCTTGACTCTCCCTCGGAAGGGAGTGCCCGGGTACTTGGAAAATCTGTTGGCTTGTTATCTCATAAACAGTCAGCCCACCTCAGGAAAAATAATATGGGCTTTATTTTTCAGACCTATAACCTTTTGCCTGTTTATACGGTTTATGAAAATGTTGAGTTCCCTCTTCTTCTGCTGAAAATGGGACTATCTGACAGGCGAAAAGCTGTACTGGATGCCCTTGAATGGGTTGGACTGACAGATAAGATCAAATCAAAACCTGCCCAGCTTTCAGGTGGAGAATGTCAGCGTGTTGCTATCGCCAGGGCTATGGTCAAAAAGCCCCAGCTAGTTCTGGCCGATGAACCGACAGCCAATCTTGATGCGGCCAATTCCCATCATATTCTTCAAACCATGGAAAAGCTGAACGAAGAGTTAAAAACAACCTTCATTTTTGCCACACACGATGATAAGGTGATCAAGTACCTCAAAAGAAAGATCACACTTGAAGATGGCAAAGTCGTTAATGATGAGATAGTAAAAAAATAAAAAATGACAGCAATAAAATTAGCTTTACGGAATCTGATCGGTGCAGGTCTCAGGACCTGGCTGAACGTTTTTGTGCTTGCGCTGATCCTTATCCTGATCATCTGGCATTACGGGATAATCGATGGCTGGAACAGGATGGCCATCAGGGATATGATAGCCTGGGAAATAGGAGGGGGACAGATATGGACAGAGAATTATGATCCCTACGATCCCTTTACACTTGAGGACAGTCACAGGGTTTTACCTCAGTCTTTCAAGGATGAAATTGAAAAGGGTAATATGGCACCCATACTTATTACCCAGGCCTCTATTTATCCTCAGGGAAGGATCATGAGTATCCTGCTCAAGGGAATTGATCCTTCTCAGCAGG
>CAZGOR010000039.1:12711-16602 GCA_964527875.1 uncultured Bacteroides sp.
TATCTGAACTACCTACAGATAAACTTCTCGAAGGAGATGAGGACATCCCGGCCATCATCGGGACGGGCATGGCCAGGGATTCCAAGTTGAATACGGGCGATTATGTTACGGTTCGCTGGCGCGACGTGGATGGCACTTTTGATGCTGCAGAAGTACATATCGTGGGGGTGTTCCGATGTGATGTCCCTGCCGTGGATAACGGGCAGATGTGGATCCCGATTGCAAAGTTGCAGGAGATGACCCAGATGCCCGGGGAAGCCACCCTGTTGGTCACCGATAAGGATTATACCTGGACAGGAGAGGAAGCCGGATGGGTGCTGAGAGATCATGATTACCTGCTGCAGGAGATGAGGGAAATGATCAAGATGAAAAAAGTGGGCGGATCGGTATTCTATGTCATACTGATGCTCCTTGCCATGCTGGCGGTATTCGACACACAGGTGCTTTCAATTTTCCGGCGGCAGAAGGAAATAGGAACCTACATGGCCATGGGCATGACACGAGGACAGGTAATAAGACTGTTTACCGTGGAAGGTGCTATGCATTCCACACTTGCTGCAGTCCTTGGCGCCATACCTGGTATTCCTTTTCTCATCTGGATGGAAAAGGTGGGATTTGCCATGCCTGCAGGCTCAGATAGTTTGGGAATGGCTATTAGTGAAAAAATTTACCCGGTATACAGTATCGGATTGATTATTTCCGTCATGCTTATTGTTATTATCACCACAACCATCGTCAGCTACCTGCCTTCCAGGAAAATTGCTAAAATGAATCCAACTGAAGCCATTAAAGGAAAATTACAATGATACGATTTCTGTTTAAAGGAATATTACGGGACCGCCAGAGAAGTCTGTTGCCCGCCATTGTTGTGGCAGCAGGGGTCACACTGACGGTCCTGATGGTTTGCTACCTTACAGGCGTAATGGGAGATTTTGCTGATTTCAACGCTAAATTTTCCAGCGGCCATGTCAAGATCATGACCCGTGCCTATGCTGATAATATGAGCCAGATGCCCACAGACCTGTCTATGGTAAATGTTAATGAAATATTAGCGGATGTAAAAGCGGACTATCCCGATATGGAATGGGTGATCCGGATACAGTTCGGTGGATTGCTGGATGCACCGGATGAAAACGGGGAAACCCGTTCCCAGGGACCCACTATGGGTATGGCTCTTGATTTACTTACTCCCGGAAGCAAAGAACCTGAGCGTTTGAATCTTGAAAATATCCTTGTAAGAGGCAGACTTCCAGCTCATCCGGGTGAAATATTGATCAGTGATGAATTCGCCACCAACCTGGAAGTTGTTCCGGGGGATAAAGTCACCCTGATGGGATCGACCATGTATGGCAGCATGTGCTTCTACAATTTCACAATTGCCGGGACTATCCGCTTCGGTGTTGCAGTGATGGACAAGGGAGCCATAATCGTCGATATATCGGATGCCCGGGCAGCCCTCGACATGCAGGATGCATCAAGTGAGATACTGGGTTATCTCCCTGGTGGACATTATATCGATGAGGAAGCCGGGGCGGTTTGTACCGGTTTCAATAATAAATATTCGGATCCCGGGGATGAATTTTCTCCCATAATGCTGAAAATGACAGACCAGAGTGAGATGTTGAAATGGTACCTGGAAATTATGGATAATGTGTCTTCCCTGATCGCATTTGTTTTCATATTTGCCATGTCAATAGTACTGTGGAATACAGGACTGATCGGGGGATTGCGCCGATACGGTGAGATTGGGGTACGGCTGGCAATAGGTGAGACCAAAGGACATATCTACAAAAGCATGATCTATGAATCTGTATTGATCGGTATTATCGGTTCCGTATTTGGCACTATTGTTGGATTGTTATTTTCATACTGGTTACAGGAAAGAGGCCTGGATATCAGCGGTATGATGAAGGGCTCCACGATGATGATGCCGGGAGAGTTTCATGCCAAGATCGTGCCGCAGGCATATTACATCGGTTTTATCCCCGGACTCTTCTCCTCTACCCTGGGAACCATGCTCTCGGGTATCGGAATTTACAGAAGACAAACAGCTACGCTCTTTAAAGAATTGGAAACTTAAATATAGCATGGTGCATGGTGCATGGTGTATGTTTATATAACTCCATGCTCCATGCGCTATGCACCATGCCCAACATTAATAAAATATGAAATCATTATTATTCGCTTTACTTTTAATAAATGTCAGTCTTTATGCCCAGTATCCATCCGGGAAAGAGATACTGAACAGGGTAGATCAGAATATGTCCTCCGAGAACAGGATCATAACAAGCAAAATGATCATTCATGGTCCGCGTACCAGCCGGACCATCGAATCAAAATCATGGGCAGTGGGTGACAAGCAGGCCTATACCGAGTACCTGGCTCCTGCCAGGGAAAAGGGAACAAAAATGCTCAAGCTGGAAGACCAGCTCTGGATCTATTCCCCTTCCACCGACAGGACCATCCAGATATCAGGCCACATGCTTCGCCAGTCGGTTATGGGTTCCGATCTTTCATACGAGGATATGATGGAAGACACCAAACTGATTGATAATTATGATGCCGCGGTCATTGGTGAGGAGGTGATTGACGAACAAAACTGCTGGGTTCTGGAACTGCAGGCCAAAACATCAGATGTTTCATACCAGATAAGAAAAATCTGGGTTGACAAAGACAGGTATATACCACTTAAGGAGGAGCTATATGCCAAAAGCGGCAAACTGCTTAAGAAGACGGAACTGTTTGATATTCAGAAGTTAGAGAACCGGTGGTTTCCAACTAGGATCGTTTTCAAAGATATGCTGAAGATGGGTGACGGTACAGAGTTTGTCGTCGAATCAATACAGTTCGACCAGGAAATACCGGAGCATGTATTTACGAAGGCGTCATTGAGATAATAACACTCACCGGGTGACTTGGAGTCACCCGGTGAGTGTTATCATCCCACCATCCCATACAACAACAATATTTCCTCTTTCCACCGCTCATCGTCAGGTGTCTCAAGTATCATGGGTATATCATCGAACCGTGGATCATTCATAATTCTTCTGAACACTTCCTCACCCAGCAGACCTTCGCCTATCTGGTCATGGCGGTCAACACGACTGCCAAGCTCCTTTTTGGTATCATTCAGATGCAATCCTTTCAGATACTCTAATCCTATCACCTCTTCAAATTGTCTGAATGTATCCGCATAACCTTCCGGTGACTTAATATCATAACCCGCGGAGTAGCCATGGCAGGTATCAAAACATACTCCAACCCTGCTTTTATCCCATACAAAGTCAATAATATACCGGATTTGCTCAAAGGAATATCCAAGATTGCTTCCCTGTCCTGCAGTATTTTCAATGACTGCTGTCACTCCATTTGTCTGATCAAGAGCTTGGTTTATTGATTCTGCAATGATTTTCAGACATTCTTCCTCGGAAATCCGGTTCAGGTGACTGCCGGGATGAAAGTTGAGCCGGTCAAGACCAAGTTGTTCACATCGCTTCATTTCATCCAGAAAGGCATCCCTTGATTTTTTCAGTCCCGCAGCATCGGGATGCCCGAGGTTGATCAAATAACTGTCATGCGGTAGTATTTGTGAGGGTTTATATCCGTATTTTTCGCAATTTTTTCTGAAAGATTTAATATTTTCCTGGGATAATGGCTTAGATACCCACTGTCTCTGATTCTTTGTAAATAACCCAAAAGCCTTTGCTCCTATTTCATTCGCGTTAACCGGTGCATTTTCAACACCACCCGATGCACTGACATGTGCGCCTATGTATTTCATGAGATTGTATAATTAAGTTACAAGTTTCAGGTTGTGAGTAGCAGAGAGCAAGGAGTAAGGAGTAAGGAGCAGGGTGTAGAGAGTAGTGTACAGAGAGATGGTGAATTGGT
>CAZGOR010000040.1:0-16478 GCA_964527875.1 uncultured Bacteroides sp.
AGCAATTTCCTTTGAGGTGAGATTCATGCGGAGATACGCGCAGAGTTTAAGATCGCTGGGTGTAAGTGCAGGGTATTCTTCTTTCAGTTTTTTAAAAAAGTTCTCATGAGCCTGATCGAAATGGTTTTCAAATATTTTCCAATCATCTTCGGAAGAAATATTCCGGTCTATCAGTTTTAGCAATTTATCATGATGATGTACCGGATACAAGTCTCTAATTTCATTTTTTTGCCGTTGGATCTCATCTTTGAGCTTGATCAGCAATTCATTCTTTTTGATCATATTCATGGTATAGTCGGCAAGCTGGATGTTTTTATATTCCACTTCGGATTGAAGCTTTTCATTTTTTAAACGTATCAGTTCCTGTTCTGCTAACATTTGCTCTTTCTTTCTTTTCTCTGTTTCTTCCTTTTCAAGTTTTATTTTATGCTTTTTAAGTCTTTTTAAGAAGATTATCCTTAACAATATTAGCCCGGAAATAATAATGAAACCATATATGATCAGGGCAATAGTGGAAATGTACCAGGGGGGCCGGATACTGAAAGGGTAAGATAAGATTCCGCTTTCCGTATTTCTGATGTTTTTGGTTTTGACCAATAAATTGTAATGACCTGCAGGAAGACGTGAATAGGTAACTGCTGATTGAGTGTTCCATGGACTCCATTGATTGTCAAATCCTTCAAGTTTGGTTGAAAATTCAGGAAATCCCGGATTATCTGTTGAAGAAAAAGTGAATTCCAGTGTCCGGAAAGAATGTGCAAGTTCAACCTTTCTGTAACCGGGCTGCAGGGGAAGATATTTTGATTTACCTGAACGGTTTTCTGCCCTGATTCTTCTAAATAAAACACCTGCTGTATCGTTATCCGGGCTAATGTCGGTTTCATCTATTATCGCATAACCATTATCGAGGCAGAAAAGGTACAGACTATCCTTAAGTGGTATTGTTCCGGCAGTATTGAAATCCAGGTATGTTCCTGTCCTGGTAAAATCATAGGAAAAAACTTTTTCAATCGTTTCATTCTCTATCCTGAATAAGGCTGCCTGATTGCCCATGACAAACCAGTATTTATTCCCGCCCACAGGCACAATCCTGGTTGATTTGCTGAATTCACCGGTTTTTTGATTCAGGAGGTTATAAGGAATGATCGTGTCATTAAGATCATCATACGTGTAAATAGCATAACCGGTGGAAACAATGATTCTGTTTTCTATTTTCGATACGGAGAGATTCCTGTCTGTGGGAAGTCCATTGTTTTTCCCGAAATATTTTATGTCCTGAACAGATTTTAAATCTTTATTAAACTTTATCCTGAACAAGCCTCTTCTTGAATGGGCTGCCCAAACATGTCCCATGTGATCAATCTCGAAATGACGGACCGGTTCGAGGAACCCATCGATATGATGGGAATATTCCCATCCCTTCGTTCCCGGTTTGTAAACAACAAATACGCTATACGTGCTCTGAAGCAGTAATTCATGATTGTCGGAAACGATTTTTCTCAGGTTTAATCCCCCGTTTATTTCAGAGATTTTTACAAGCCGTTCATTTCTGATCGAGTAAGTACCGTTTGTATGACCGCATAACAGATCACCATCAATTTCAGCAAGATTCCAGACCTGTCCCTGTGAACCATCAATCATGACAGGATCCGAATACCCCAGCCGTGGATCATATTGATATCTGAATAAACCCTGGTTTGTACCTATCCACAGGGTCTGATCCCTGAGTGAGGCAGCGAATACAGAACCGGTTCTGCCTGTAGGATCAATATAAAATTCAATTTCATTGTCGAGAATAACATAATCTATGCCCCTGTCAAGCCCGGCCCAGATGTTACCATTTTGATTCCTGCAAAGCGCCAGAACAGTATTGTTCTGAAGATAGTTGGAAGAATTAAGGTTGACCAGGATATTCCCATCCTGATCCAGTATGAAAATGCCATTCACGATTGTTCCTAAAATAATAAGGTTGCCTGAAGTTATTCCGTTATTAATTTCTGACCTGCCGATTAACTTATTAGACGGCACTTCCCATGGAATGAATGAATTTCCATCATATATGTACATCCCGCCCGCGGAAGCACCGATCAGGTATTTATTTTCACGGTAAGGCAGAACAACTTTTATTTCGTCATCAGCAAGCATTTCACTTCCTGGAATAAATGCCAGGCTTGTGTCCTTCAATTCATACAATCCTCTTCCCACACCATGAATGAACAGCCGGTCGCGGGCCCTGGATAACAGTACAAATGAAAATCCCGGACGAATTGTATGGATTTTTCCCCCATCATAAATAAATATTGATGCAAAGGACTGGAAATATATATGGTCATGATGCTGTATGATTCTCCATATTTCATCATTGTGTAGAAACTTCTGATCGAGTGAATCACTCAGGGAAGTATAATGAAGCAGGCCGGCCGGATCTCTTTTCCAGTACCCGAATTCTTCAAAAGATCCTACGTATATCAGACTATCATGACCGATAGCAACGGAACGGACAACCATATGATCGGGCATTTTGTGAAGTGTCCAGTTTAAACCATCGAATTCAAGCAGACCCTGATTGTTACCTATATATATGAGTCCCCCGGGATCTTCGGCGATAGACCAGTTCTGGTTTTCAGCAGAATAGGTACGCTTATCATAATTAATGACAAATGGTTTGTTTAAGGATTGACCGGATCCGGCAATCCTTATCACAATGATTAAAATAAACAGGATGTAAATTCTTTTCGGATTCACCTTAATAGATCAATGCTGAAAGTAACCTGCCAAAACACAATTTTTCCTGACAAAGATTACTCCAATGTTCTCTTTCACAGGAAAGTTAAGAAAAATTATGATAATTAAATAACCCTTGGAGCTCTTTAAGAGCTCCAAGGGTTATATTTCAGCGGAAAAAACATCGGCACTTTCTTCATATAATCCTCATATTCCTTTCCGAACCTGGATAATAAAAGCTTTTCCTCATGGCGGGATATATAGTAGTAAAAGATGATCGCAATAATCCAGATAATAACAGAAAGGAGTGATAAAGTCATAACGATCAGGCCCAGGTAGGTCAGTATTGATGCAAAATAAAGAGGATGCCTGACGACGGAAAAAACGCCATTCGTGATCACCCGGGGTGTTTCCCTGATCTCGCCGAATATCTTTTTATGCCCTGCCCATGCCAGGTAGCCTGCAATGATTAAAATGATAAATCCTGGCATAACCGTATCATACCATTTAATTTTTTCATTCAGGAATGTTGAGTATTTCAATATAAATGAATCCAGTATCCATACAGTAAGGAATATAATGGCCAAAACGAGCTGTCCGGCATCACCGTATTTATATTCTCCTGTTAAATCCGGACGATTCTTGTGCCTGCCGTGATGATGATATGATGTATCTTCTAAGTTCATGATATATAATATAAGTTTTGTTACTATTGTTTGAGACGATTTATAATTGATTTTATTTTAATGTTCAAGATATAACTTATAAACAGATCTTAAGCTCCGGGTGTTTTAAGGCTTCATTGAAAATGTTTCCTTTTTGAATAAAGCCAGGGGCTAATTCGCTGCCTCTAATAACAAGCAGTTTGTCATAAGGTTTAATGAAAAATTTCTTTAGTGCATGAGGATGGATTATAAAGTATCCGCTTCTCTCCAGGGTTGACCAGGTGTATATTTTCTTATTGTCTTCAAGATAGCCATTTTTCAGATTCCTGAATGAAGATAATTCCGGGAATTGATTAATCCTGTTCAGCAGTGGCGTGTTTCGAATTTTATTGAAAGTCGTGATGGCAAAGCCCCCTGATGTTTCGCTTCCGTTCATGATAATCAGGTTATCACCTGCTTTGAACCGGTATTCCTCCTGTGCTTCAGGTGGCAGAAGGATAAAGCCGTCAGGATGAACGATTGTCCATCCGAAAACATATTTTCCTCTTTTGACAAGTTGCGGCATCGTTTTTATCTAAAATTTTACAGTAACCGGCAATTATTTTAGACGGATAACAAAAGATTTTATTTTAAGGAATTAAATTTCTCATTAATAAGTATAAGTAGTAAAGAATATGTGTGAATTTATTTATTAATGAGCCATGAATTACTCGCTCCCACAGGGTCACAGACATAACCTGTCCGTGAAAGTCTTCTGGGCCACGAATTCACGAATTTAAAACAAATTATTATTAGTTTTTACTTCGTGAATTCGTGGCTTAATACTCATAATTATGAAAAAACTTCAATAATTTTTTCAGGATTCTCAGGAAAACGAAAAACATCTTTTATTTTTATTTTTTATTAATACTTTGCATTATTATTCAATAATCTGAAATGACAAACAACAAGAAACATCATTCAAGACGCGAATTTATCCAGACAACAATCGGAGCCGGTATAGCGGTTTCGGCTTATCCTTTCACTTTCTGCAGAGGCAATGAGCAGTTTGTGAAAAAGGATTTCATTGTCAGCATCGTAAAGATCCGGGATCACAACATCGCTTATGCCGTTGAAAAAGCAATCGACCTGCTGGGGGGCATCAATACCGTTACCGGCGGGAAAGAAAGGATCATGCTCAAACCCAACCTGGTGGCTAATAGCCCAACTTATACAACGAAACCGGAAGTGATCAAAACACTTGTAAACTTGATGAAGAATGCAGGCAAGGATGTATGCATATGTGAAGGCTCCGCGGCTGCTAGTGGTTTTAATGCAACTGATGAAGGAATATTCCGGACAAAGAAACAGGATATCCTCGATGGCATGCAGCAATATGTTTTCGACCAGCTGGGTTATACCGGTCTGGCACAGTCGGTTAATATTCCTCTTATCAATCTTCATAGTGGTGAAATGGCAGAAGTTGAAGTGCAGGATGGATATTTGTTTGATAAAATCACACTCCACAATTCGGTTGCTGAATCAGACCTTCTTTGTTCTGTACCGATGATGAAGACTCACGTGCTGGCCACTGTGACGCTGAGCATGAAAAATCTCATTGGCGTCTATCCCGGAACTGTTTATTATTCAGTAAGGTCGTGGTTACACGATCATGCCGCGGCAAATGGCTCGCCCGGTGTGGCATATGAAGTAATAGATATGCTGAAAGCCGTTAAAACGGGATTGGTGGTTATTGATGCCTCAACGGCCATGGAAGGTGACGGACCGACAGATGGAAAGCTTGTGGACATGGGATTGATCATCGCGGGGACCAACCCGCTTGCAGCAGATATGGTTGCAACGAATCTGATGGGATTTAACCCTGATAAAGTTCCTGCCATTAATCTGGCCCGGCAGTCTGATCTAGGACCCAATGGTATGGATGAGATTGAGGTAAGAGGGGAGAAGATTGAAGATGTCCGTAGATCATTCAGACGTCCGAATATTTATTCGTGGCCTGAGGTGAGTCCGGTATGGGGGAATCAGGAGATATAGTTCTCGGTTCTCGGTTCTCGGTTGGTGTGAGTGGGAGTGTGGGTGTGTATGATTCTTGGTTATCGGTTTGTTTGGGTTAAAGGTGTGGGTGTGAATGGGAGTTTTGCCGATTGTCAATCGGTAGAACTTCATACCCAATACCCAAACACACCAATTCACCAATTCACCAATTCACCAATTCACCAATTCACCAATTCACCAATTCACACACTTGTTAATATTCGTTTCTTTTTCTTTTATTCAAAATATCAATTCCTCTCTCTACACCTCTCTCACAAATTGCATAATTATCTGTATTCGAGCTAATTTTGGAATGTGTCTGGTTAGCAGGCTGACTTTTCTGGAGTTCTCCAAACTGGTTGAATGTGTCCGGTTGGAAATCCCGCACGCATGCCAGACCGAGACATTCGTGCAGGAACATGCCGTATGGTACAGGTGGGCTGACTTTTCTGTTTTCCACAGTGTTTGAATGTGTCCGGTTGGAAACCGGCAGAACTTCACACTCTAATCCCAACATACCAAACACACCAATATACAAATATACCAATTCACCAATTTACTCTTTACTCCCTGCCTCCTCAATTTCTTTCTTTTTCTGTGCCATTCTTAATCTTTCGGCATTACTCATTATTCCCATAACATTGCGGAATAGTACGATTGATGCTTTGCTTCCGCCGGCTATGATAGCACCGGTGATGATTTCACCGAAGATATTTGTTCCTTCACTGATAAAGATCAGGCTGATAGCGTCAAAATGCCATACCATGCAAACCGCGGCGCACAGGACAAAAGCGATAAGCTCTTTCAGGCCTTTTTCCCTGAACCGTTTTATGAAAAACCGGGATTCGAACAGCAGGGAGAGGGCCCGTTCCAGCAGGAAAGATAAAATAACGATCCCGGCTAATACCTCAAGCAGCCTGAACCAGTCGATGTTGAATAGGTTTTGTTCCATGGTGAGTAAAAAAGCTCCGGATGACAGAGAAGAGCAGGTTTGAAATGTTCTTATTATCATTGAATTTTTGATTTTATTGTTTTTATGATTAAACGGATATGAAGTTTTTTCATGAAAAACTACACAAAGACCATGAAAAAAGTTTACGGGAGCTCCCTACTGTAAAGTTTAAGTTTGTATTCTGAAAAAAATAAACTTTTTACAGAGGAAATTTAATTAAAAAAAACAGCAATAAGTATAAACCGGATTATTCTTAATGAACTATGCGAACTGAATCTATTCGTTCCGTTTAAAAAATAATTGATACCTCCATCTTTAAGATAAATATAAAGAAAAATTTTTAAAGGTGAGATTTAAACTTCAGCTTGAATTACATAATCTTATTTCACAGGGTAATCGATCCGCAGTGGAATTATGAGGCTGTCTAAAAAGTAGGATAAACCACAGAGTCCACAGAGTTTTCACAGAGTCCGCAGAGAAGTAACTTTCTTAATATCAAACCTCTGTGAACTCTGTTTAATCTCTGTTTCCTCTGTGGTTAAATGTTTTAATAGACTTTTTAGACAGCCTCATAAAAAGCCTTAATCGAATTAAAATATATTTGAACCTGCACGGATCTTTTTCATTTATCTTTCTTCCGGATTTATAAACCTAAACAATTAAATCCCTGTACAAGTAAACCTCATAAAAGCAGATGATTAAAAATACAAACCACTACAAAACAACTGTTCATGTAAGACTCTGGGAAAAATAATTATATTTGTATCTTTTATATTAATTTAATCTAATTCTATTTTTCAATTTAAAGTTACTCAGATACATCGTATGGATCAGAAACTGTTATGTTTAGTCGATTTAAAAAAGGGTCAGAAAGGAATTATCATTACTGTAATTGGAGGGTGGGGAGCAGTTAAGAAATTAGCTGATTTAGGATTAACTCCCAATACTGAAATAGAAATTCTGAAAAGAATACCGTATCGTGGACCAATAGAAATTCAGGTAAGAGGATCAAATTTGGTTCTGGGCTGGGGTATAGCGTCAAAAGTTATGGTAGAGCCAAAATGAGAGGAATTACAAAACTGCACATCGTTCTGGCCGGCCAGGCAAATGTCGGAAAATCTTTAATATTCAATCATTTAACCGGCCTGCACCAGCATATTGGAAACTGGCCGGGGAAAACCATTGAGAAAGCAGAAGGTACCCTGTTTTACAAAGGGTATACTATCGACGTGCTGGATCTGCCGGGGATCTATTCCCTGTCTTCCTGTTCTGCTGAAGAACTTATTTCCCGGGAATATATCACGATTCAAAAGCCGGATTTTATAGTTAATGTGCTGGATTCCACCAGTCTGGAAAGGAATTTAATTTTTAGCCTGCAACTTTTGGAACTCGGGAGGCCAATGGTATTGGCATTGAATATGACCGATCTGGCTAAAAAGAAGGGTATGGATATTGACACCCGGAAACTTGAAAAAATACTGGGTGTCCCGGTGGCCGAAACAATTGCCTCCCGCAGATATGGTCTTACGGATGTCCTTGACCGGGGTATACAACTTAAGAACGGGAAAACGGCCTCCACATCAATAAAATATGGTAAAGAAGTGGAAAGCCGCATTGATAAACTGATTAATGCTTTTCCCGGGGAAGATTACCCGTACCCGGTTCGCTGGATGGCAATAAAACTGCTTGAACGGGATGAAGAAGTAAAGAAACTGGTAAAAGGAAATAATTCAACCATCCTGGAGATGGCAGAAAAATTATGCCGGGAACTGGAAGAAATTCATGGTCATGATTCTTCCATCGTGATTGCTGATGAAAGATGTCATTTAGTCTCCCGTATAACAGGAGAAACGGTTAAAATCATGAGATCCCGCAAGACAAGTTTTGCTGAGAAACTGGATGCTTTGACCACAGACAGGGTTCTGGGTTACCCGGTGATGATCATTTCATTAGCTCTGATATTTCTTGCCATTTTTAAATTTGGAAACTGGCTTTCTTCAGAATTTGAAATATTATTCTCCGGTATCCAGACCTGGTGGGAATCCCTTTTCGGGGTCTCGGTGTCAGCTTCCCTGGTTTTCGCGGCCATTGAAAGTATCCTGGCTTTGATCCAGATTGCCCTGCCATATATATTACCTTTTTATATACTTCTGTATATTCTTGAAGATGCAGGATATCTGGCCCGGATTTCCCTGTTAACGGACAGTATCATGCATAAGCTGGGCGTTCACGGAAAAGCATGTATCCCATTAATGATCGGACTGGGATGTAATGTGCCTGCCTGCCTCTCGTGCCGGATCATGGAAACAGGACGGGAAAGATTTATCACGGCATTTCTGACCACACTTGTTCCCTGCTCAGCTGTGACTGTTATTATTATGGGATTGGTGGGGAAATTTGTGGGGATAGGTTATGCATTCGGGTTATACCTGCTTGCTGTTGTGGTTATTTTTTACCTGGGAAAACTGGCAAATAAAGTCATGCCGGGAGAAGCAACTGAGCTGATCATGGTCATGCCGGATTACAGACGTCCGGATTTGCGGACTATTCTTTTGCAGACCTGGTTCAGGTTGAAAGAGTTCATTTATATTGCTGCACCGCTGGTGATCATTTCCGGTATCATTATCAGGGGGATTCATCTGGCAGGTTGGTTGCCTGCCATTGCTGATTCTTTTAGTCCGGTTACAGAAGGATGGTTGGGATTGCCGGCAATGACTGGTATTTTGCTTCTTTTTGGTATTCTGAGAAAAGAACTCGTGTTGGTGATGCTTGCCACATTATATAGTACAACAAATTTTGCAGAGGTTTTAAGTCCTGTTCAGATGATTACCCTGGCGCTGGTCAGCATGTTCTACATTCCGTGTATTGCCACAATTGCGGCGTTATGGAAAGAATTCGGCTGGAAAAAAACATTGGCTGTCTCTTTCTTTGAAATATTCTTTGCCATCATTCTGGCTGGTGTGGTCTCAAGAATTTTAGGGTTATTTTTATAGATATTTGTAATGTGCCCGGTTGTCAGACCGACTTTTCTGGTGTTCTCCACGCTGGTTGAATCTGTCCGCCTGCCTGCTGGCAGGCAGGTTAACGCTGATTTTCGCAGAAGTAATAAGCTGGGAATTAGCACTCTGCGGAAATCTGCGAATTGATCTGCGAATATCTGCGAGAAGCCTTTAAAGACTTTTTAGACAGCCTCAACAGTATTCATTTTTAATTAACTTAACAGAAACCATCGAATGAACATAAATGAACGAAAGGTTATTACTGTTTTAGATATTAATAATACGATGGTAATTATTATTTTCATTGTTACAAAGTGACTTCATTCCACCTTCTATTTGAGTGAATATTCAATAATTCTCCTCCCCTTAAGCTATTATTCCATTGTAACATATTATTTTTATGAACTTTTTGTGGATCAATGTTAAGATATCTTTGCACTACTATTATATTCATTGCTTTTACAGGTAGTCTGTGGGGACAAAGATTGATTTACGACTCTCTTGCAGTTGAGTTTGGCAGTCCGGGCGGCCCGGTTCCTCATGTTAATATTGATACGGTTATGGATGCCCGGAAGAACGATCCCGCTGTTATTGGCGTTCACGAAACCAACAGGTACCTGGTCATCCCGGTCGACCGCTATGTAGTCCTGGATAATCCACTTTCCTGTGAGATTACGGGAATGTTTATCATTGATGATAAATCGCGGCATGAAAATATCTTGAGATTGGGGATCAATGAGTTTGATGTTTTTGCCAGAAGGCAGTTTTTCATGACGAAATATGTTACTCATGCGAATATCTCTTTGCTTTCCGGAAATGAAGATGATAGTTTTCATCATAAGGGCAACCTGTTATACGAAACCACTGCTTCGCCCGGTGGTTTTATGGCTAAACCAAAACAGGGATACCAGGCTGTACTGGACAGGTGGAAGGATCAATTTACCGAAGATATGATACAGGTTTCATCATGCATCCAAACCGGCTCCGTTTGCCGGTTACCAAACCTGATTGACGAATCTCATTCTTTAAGAAACAACCTGATCATCAGCATGGAAACTTCAATATGGCATAATTCCTGGCTGGCCGATGGAGAGATCATTTTCTCCCGGCCTGAATCAAAGAGAAGGTTTTACAGGAAAGCTTATTGCATCAGGTACCGTAGAGAAGAGAGGTTACAGTCTCTCGAATACTCCATCAGCAATGACCAGTTCAATTTCAGGATATCGGACAATTTTTCACTGGTATTGAAATCGAAGCTGTTTTTCGGGTTAAACCTGTGGACGGATGAAGAATACAGGGTACGCGGGTTTGAAGATATTTTTATTCTTGACTATTCACTGGGACCGGGCATCCTTTTTAATCCATACTATAAAAGGGGTATTACCTTTGGAACAGGGCTGACAGGAAGCGCAACTTTTATTTACTCGGAGGGATTTTCCGTGAAACCTTATATTTCAATACAACTTGGCATTAAAATTTAACATGATGAGAAGTTGTACCATACTTATCCTTCTTGCCTTCATGGTTTACGGGATCTCTTTTTCCCAGACCTATACCGTATCGGGATATGTAACTGACCAGGAAACGGGTGAAACGCTCATCGGTGCAGCCGTTATTATCAGGGGTACAAGCCGGGGTGCCGTTACTGACGGCAACGGATTCTTCAGGCTCACCGGGATAAGCAGCGGGGAAGTGACATTAGTATTTTCCCATATCGGGTATGAATCACATGAGGTGATGGTTGAGATAGCCGGCAGGAGCGTACTGATGGAAGAAATTCAGCTGATCCCTTCAGCAATCGAACTGAGGGATGTTACCATAACAGCCGTCAGACAGGATATTATAGGTGACAGGGAGATAGAAACCTCTCAGCAACGCCTGACAGCAAAAACCATAATAAATATTCCTTCGGCCAGGGGCGATATATTCAGGGCCATAAAATATCTGCCCGGAATAGATGCAACAGAGCCTTTCTCCCCTCTGTATACAGCGAGGGGCAGTGATCCGTCAGGAAACCTGGTATTGCTTGACGGGGTGGCTATCTATAATCCATATCATTATGAGCAAAGCGGCGGACTTTTCAACATACAGTCGGTAAAGAATATTGATGTGATGGTAGGGGGTTTTGGTGCCGAGTTTGGAGGGAGAAACGCATCAATCCTCTACATCACCACAAAGGACGGGAATTTCCGCGAACTCAGGGGCGAGGTTGAACCCACAACAACCCATACCAGACTTTTCCTTGAATTCCCGGTGGGAGAAAGGGGATCAATGATGGTGGCAGGTAGATACTATTACGATCTGCCCGGTTACTTCATTTTTGGCAGCAGAAGCTATTTCTATGATGCCAACATATCCTATACCAACAGGCTGAACGAACGTAACCGGCTTACCATAAAACTGTTTGATTCATTTGATGATATGAAGTTCAAGCCTGACAGGATGTTTACCTATATTGATAATACGTTCAATGTTGATTTCTACGGGGATACCCATATGCAGTTGCGAAATTCCTGGTCGAACAGGGCAGCCACCGCATACCTGAAAACCATTGTCACTCCCAATATCTTTCTGCATACCCAGCTTTACGGTTCGTTTCATTCTGCAAACAATTATTCGTCATTCGACATGACCATTCAGCCGGACGAGTCTGATGCCCTGGTCGGATTATATTATAATACGAGATTTACAAGTAAAATAAACGATGTAAGTGCCAGATCGGTGCTTAATATCAAGCCTGATTCCATTAATACCGTTAAGCTTGGAGTTGAGTTCAACAGTTATCATTTCAATAATGGTGCAGTAATTAATCATATAGATAAAGGTCAGAGTATAAGGAATCCTAACCTGCTGGCTGCATTTATAGAGGATAAATTAAGGATAAGAAGGTTTATTATGAGACCGGGGATTCGTTTTTCCAGATATTCTCTTTACAGTGACTGGCAGGTTGAACCGCGGCTGAATATGATGATAAACCTGCCATATAATTGGAAATTAAAAGCTGCCTGGGGTATTTATTACCAGGATATCATCAGTATGAATACCCAGGAGTATGAAATTAACCAGTTCCTGGACTATTACTACCCGTTGAAAGATGTCGGGCCTTCCAAATCAATTCATTACATCACGGGATTTGAAAAATCCCTGGCCCGTAACGCAAGCCTGTCAGTAGAGGCTTACTATATCGATATGCCCGTATCTTACACATTTAACCTGAATCAGAGTGAGCTGGAAGCACATGCCTTTTCTGATAAGCTGGTAAAGGGAACAGGCCGATCGTATGGTATAGAACTAATGCTCAGCGCAGATTTCTCAAAAGTTTCAGGTTGGGCAAGTTATAGCCTGGGCAGAAGCACCCGCAGCTATCCGCATATCATGGATGGTAAATCTTTCCTGTTTGACTTCGACAGGACACACACTATTAAAACCATGATCAGCTACAGGATAGCGCCGTGGCTGACCTATAACTTCAGCCTGGTTGCGCTGAGCGGATTGCCTAAAACCGTAGAAACTGCCATGCAGAACTATTATTTCTATAATCCAGTCAGCGGTTCATATGCTTTCTATCCCTTTGGTGTGGCGGAGACCAAGAATAATGCCCGGTTGCCCTGGGTAATTGATATTGATATGGGTATCATGAAGCGTATAAGAAAAGGATTTGGGGCTGAACTCCAGGAATTCCTCAATACCGATGAATCCTACCTTACGGTATCCATCGGTAATATTTTGTTTCTGAGAAGAAACGTTTACTGGTATTTCCCATACGGCGGAGAAAAATATATTCCGATCGGACTTAATTTCCTGCCCCGTATATCAGCGGGTTATGTGATAAAATTTTGAATTGACATGTAAATGATTTTATAATGAAGATAACAAAACGCATAATAACACTTTTTATCTCAGCTTTCCTGATCTTTACTTCATGCAGTGAGGATTTTCTGTTCGATTTTCTGCTTGGACCCCAACCCAGGTTTATCGGTGATGAAGAGTACACACCGGGTTTGAATATTCTTGGTATTATCCGGCCCGATTCCCTGGATTCCGAATCACTGTCATATGTCCTCGTGGAGAAAGTTATACATGCCGTTAGCAGTGTATCCGACTCATTCAATGTAATCGATGCAAGGGTAATGGTTTACAGGATCATGGATGATATAGCTGTTGACTCATTCGAGTTTTATTACGATACAACACAACTTTTCCCATCGATATACCGTCCTCAGAATCTGCAACCCCGGGCAGGCGATACATATTACATCAGGTGTACACGGGGGAGATTGCCTGAAGTTACTGCCACTACTACTGTGCCCGATGTGCCTGTTATTGAAAATGATGATGTTGTAATTTCAGAAAACAGCATCAGGTTCAAGATTGAATCTCATCCCTCTGCAGCAATGTACGATGTTTACGTGTTTTCGGGAAATTATTTCAATTCTGCCAGGTTGTTACAATCCGCCAGTGGAACCACACCTGTTGAAATAAGTTTTAACGGTGACCCTGATCCGGATGCATTTATTATCATATATGCATATGATAACAATCTTTCCGGTTATCTGACCTCCCCGAATATTTTTATCAAACCCAATACTTACAGGCCTTTCTTTAGTACGGTAAACGGTGGTTATGGATGTTTCGGATCGATGAACCTTTTGATAAAGGAACTATAGGTGATAGAACACATTTTGAATGATCCGGTTGTATTCATGCCAGTTAATCCTGCACCTTATATTTTAAAAATTCAGCTTTAATATACCAGGCATGTTCGGTAAGGCCATTACTCCAACCGTTGTTCTGATAATAAAACGGATCTTCCCTGATCTGGGAAATAGTGGTTTGCATACCTTCTACAATGGTTTCTGCAATATACAATCCGTCGGATGTGCTGGGCCGTTCCGAGTTGAGACCCGAATTGAAAAAGATATAGAACTTAGCCGGTTTTTCATATTTGAGATATCCGAAAACTTTGTGTTCAGGGACATTCGTGAAAAGCAGTACCGGCCGGCTCAGGTTCTTTCTTTTAAGAAGTATATGACAATCCTGTCACGAATGAAGTGGCCGGTATGATTGCTGCATCTGTTTCAAGTCCGTAAAAAACTGCTTTGTCCGTCTGGTAAACAGCTGAGTTATCCGGGTCTACACGGTCAACCTCCTGAATGGCATGGTTGAGAAGACTATAGAATAACCAAGCTTACAGTTGAATAAGATTAGTCTTTGACATGGAATAACTTACATCTGTTTTTTCAGGTTCTGTTTAAGTAATTTTTGTATTTAATTATACAATTCATTTAATTAATGAATTGATTTATTTAGAGTGTTTCTATGACAATGTTCTGGTTGACAGGAAACCAACTCAAAATTTAATACAAATATTCCTCTTTTGTTCTTTGTTAATTATCGTTTCTTATTTTAAATTTACTTTTATGGTGCGAGTTGTAAAAATACTATTGTATTTGCTATTTATGACCCTGGTTTTATCTGTTGGTTGTTCAAAAGAAGATGAGTATATCCCGGGACTGGAAGGAAATATGGTAGGATATGTTTATACGTATGATGAATATGGGAATCCTTTTGAGGACCATAGCGAAGTCAGGATAACTGCTCTTGGTCATGCCGGCCGTTATTCTGTTTACTCAGATCCTGAAGGAAGATTTGAGTTAGTGTATCTTCCTGCAGGAACGTATGAACTGAGTTTTGAAAAAGAGGGTTTTGGAACGATGAAACAATTTGGTGTACAGCATTTAGGAGGTAAACCAACAGTCCTTTTCCCCCGGGGATATACTTATTATGATATATATGCCTATATTATTTACAGAGTTATCACAACAGAGATTATTAATATAAAGATTGAAAATGATACCATGTTTACTGAATTTGCATTTAAAGAGGATGCTAATTATCCAAATTTAGGCGATGAATCTGAAGTTTTCTCTTTCATTTTTCCGGAATAAGTTCTATCCTGTTATAGGGATGATCGGGTTATTCTTTATTCATTCATGTGTGGAGGATGTTCCTGAACCTTTTTTTACAAATGGGGTGATCAGGGGGAGCGCCAAATATTATGAAGGAGACATTCCTTATGGCATTGAGGTTGTATCAAAAGGGCCATATGGAACTAAAACGGTTTCAACAAACAGTACCGGTTCCTATTCGATTACTGGTTTGGGCAATGGAACCTATGAGCTTGTCTTTAAAAAGGATGGTTATGGTTCAATTTATAAATACGGAATACGAATTTTCGGGAATGATACCGTTTGGGTAACTGTTATGCTCTATCAAAAGGTTAAGATTATAAAAATGCCCGAATTCATTGAATTTTATCATAGCAGCTCCTTCAAGGGAATGTTGGGAAACGAAATAATAATAGAAACGGATTCCAGGGAAAGAGATCAATTACCAAGTCTGAGGTTTTTCCTGGACACAATAAGTACTGTCAGCTGCAAGAATTATCAATATACCGACATAGATTATCCATCTGCAAGAAGTGACATTGATCATGCATTTTACAGTGTTGATTTAAATGAATTTCCGCATAAAAGTGGTACCGAATTGTTTTTAAAAGCATATGTGTGTAATTGGGATGATAGGGGATATTTTGATAATTATTATGGAGATTTTGTTTATTCCACAATTGATACGAAAAATTATACAAAGACCTATAGCTATAAAATACCCTGATGCATGAAAAAATATGGTATATATATCATGCTGGTCATAGTTTACAGCTTTTGCAGTTGTGACAGGGATGAAGCAATCCTTTTATCAGGTGATATTATCGGGTATATTCAGGCTTATGATGAAAACTGTTATTCTCTTTCTGACAGGTCGGGTGTTACTGTTACGCTTAGTGAGGATACAATCATTTCGTATACGGTTTCTGATCAGTCCGGCCGTTTTGTCTTCGAAGATATCATTTATGGCAATTACCTGATAAATCTGGGGAAAGAGGGTTTTGTGAAATCATATTCCGATTATCGTATGCATCATTTGGGAGGATACAGCCCCACGCTCCTGGAATATAAAATTTATGAAATACCCGGATTTGAGATATTTGTGGACAGTATCGTTTATGAACCAGGCAGCACAGATTTAAATCTTTTTGGTAAA
>CAZGOR010000041.1:0-16209 GCA_964527875.1 uncultured Bacteroides sp.
GCAAGGACCGCAGGAAGCGGTAAGTACATTCGCCCCCGCCTCAACAAGTGCAGTAATGATTCCTTCTTCGATTGCCTGAAGGTATATTTCCCTTGAGGCAGGCACCACCAACAATTGAAATCCTTCAGCAATGGTCTTACCCTTCAATATTTCATTAGCAATCCTTAAATCTTCGAGCCTTCCGTTGGTACACGTTCCAATCAAACCCTGATGGATTTTTATGCCAGTTACCTCACAGACTGCTTTTATATGATCCACCTGATGAGGAACTGCAACCAAAGGGATAACCTCTTCCAGATCGATTTCCAATTCTGATATATATTCAGCTCCCTCATCCGACCAGATCCCATCAATATCTTTTTCACAATAAAATTCGCTCAAAACCTCATCCGGGGGGAATACGGCATTTTTAGCTCCCATCTCAGATGCCAGGTTAACAATAGTCATGCGATCTGACACAGAGAGTGACTTTACCCCATCACCATGAAATTCGATTGAAAGATAATTAGCTCCTGCAGATCCGATCATTCCAATTATCCATAATGAAAGGTCTTTTGCATAAACTCCCTCCTGCAGTTCTCCTTTCAGAATGATTTTTATACTATCAGGAACTCTTAACCAGGTTTCACCCCGTTTCCATAATCCTGCTGTTTCCGTTCTGTCAATTCCTGCAGCCAGGGTATTGAATGCACCGGCAGTGCATGTATGAGAATCACTCCCAAGGATGATCATGCCAGGGTGAGCATGGTATGACATGATCTGGTGACATATTCCTCTTCCTGCATCGTAAAACTTAGCAATTCCCTGGGAGACGGCAATATCTCTGATAGCCTGGTAATCATTGGCAAGTTTTGCATTGGTGGGAGGTGCATTATGATCAAGAACAATCAATAGTTGATCCGGATTAAAAACGCCAGTCCCTCCCATTTTTTGGAAAGTTTGAAAAATGCTTGCGGAATTATCATGTGATAGGATCAGATCGGGTTTACGGAAAACAATCGATCCTTTCGGAGCACCAAGTATTTTTTCAACAAAAGTACGTTTCATAAAATTTTACTCCGTTAAAAAAGACCTCCATTTTGATATATTTCCATCTGTATATCAGAAAATGCCCGGCCATTGATTTTTTTATTATTTCTAAGATTAACAATGGTGCCTGATTTAAAATCAACCTCCACTTCATCGTTTTCTTTTAACTCCAGGTTATTAATCTTATCTGCTGTAATAACAGGAAAACCTGCATTGATCGCATTGCGTTCATAAATGGCACCAAATGATTCTGCAATAATACACTGAATGCCTAATGAGCGGAAACAATCAACGGCCTGCTGTCTTGAACTTCCGGCACCAAAATTTTTACCGGATATAATGATATCGCCCGGTTTTGCTTTTGAAGAAAAATCTTCATATCCATGTAAATTACCGAATGCATATTTCCCCATCTCATCAACTTTTGTGATGGTAAGGTGACGATTGTGAAAGATCATATCAGTATCGATATTATCCTTATTAATATACGATGCCCTCCCTTTAATCAATATCGGTTTTTCCTCACTTTGAATATTTGTGCGTGATGAATCGGTGATATCTTTCTTAACAGGGCCTTTTTTTTCTGTAACAAACACTGCAGGTTTGTCCGGGATTTGATCAGGCGTTGTGATATAACCGGCTATTGCAGAAGCAGCAACGATTGCAGGTGATGCCAGGTAAACATCTCCTTTACCTTGTTTCCCTATAAAATTCCGATTACCTGAACTGATCGTCACTTCTCCGGGACCATTCTGACCAACCTGTCCTGCAGCACAGCCCGCACATCCTGCATTGGAAACCATGGCTCTTGCCTCTTTAAAAACTTCGAGCAATCCTTCTTCCAGACAAAGGTTCCATATCTTATCAGTACTGGGAACAATTTTAAGGACAACCCCAGGTGCAACATTCCTATCCTTTAATATTTCTGCAACGATTCTGAGGTCTTCAAACCTGCCATTGGTGCAGCTTCCAATGAAAGCTGAATCAATCTTTGTTTCTCTCACCTTTTCAACCGAAACAACATCATGGGGATTACCCGGGCGGGAAACCACAGGAATAAACTCCTCTGCACTCAGATCAAAAACTTCCCGGTAAAATGCATCTTTATCTGCAGTAACCGGTTTTAACTTCCGGCATATACGGGATTCACAATACCTGATCACCTCAAGACTGGGTACAAACAGGATTGTGATGGCACCCATTTCAGTGGCCATTGAAGCAATGGTTATCCTTTCATCCAATGATAATTCATTAACAGCATCACCGGTAATCTCAACAGAATATCCAAGCAGCTGATTTGCACCAAATCTTGCCAGCAGATTCAGGATTATATCCTTGGCATGCAGACCATATCGAAAAATACCATTGATATTTATTTTAACGGAATCCGGAACCTTGAACCACGTTTTCCCTTTATTCCATACCGCTGCAATATCCAAATCTCCCATCCCTTGTCCGAATGCACCTATAGCACCCAGAATATTGGCATGGGAATCAGTCGAAACGGCTGTTGCTCCGGGATATACCAGACCTTCATCGACCAGAAGATGAGTACCGATTCCACGATTTATATCAAACACCTTTATTCCATGTTCTCTTGCAAAGACTCTGCAAATTTGTTGATTTTCAGCATATTTCTGATCAGATCCTGTTGGATTACAATCGAAAGTGAAAAATGTTTTTGACGGATCATCAATAGCAAGCTTTTTATCCCTGAGGTGTTTGACTACATTAGCACCACCAAAATCCCTTGCAACCCTGGCATCTATTTTTACATCAATGATATCACCAGGATGAACATCCTCTTTGTTACTGTGTAATGCCAGAATTTTCTCAACCAAAGTCATTCCCATAGCTGCTATACTTATAATAAGCTTTTACAAAGTTAATATTTAGTGTTTTGGATGCTTACACTTCAACTTTCAATCCATCATATGCAAGAAAAATGTTTTCAGGTAATTCTTTTTCTACATTTGCATGTACTCCCATCTGATGGCTGATATGTGTCAGGTAAGCTTTTTCAGGTTTAATTTCTCTGATCAGGTCGATCGCCCCTGGTAATGAAAAATGCGATATATGCTTCTTTTTTCTGAGCGCACAAATAGTAAAAACTTTTAAATGCTGGAGTTTTTCTTTCTCCTGGTCTGAAACATAGTTTGCATCTGTAATGTATGCAAAATCTCCAAATCTGAATCCCAGAACAGGTAACCTGTAATGTAATACCCGGATTGGCAGAACAGTCAATTTGTTGATATTAAAAGAGTGTTCATCAATGAGATGAACATTGATTTGAGGAATACCCGGATACTTTCTTTCAGCAAATATATAAGGAAATTCATACTGAAGAGCCCTGAAAACCCTCTCTTCAGCATAAACATCCATTGGATTCTGCAATATAAAATTGTATGCCCTGATATCGTCAAGGCCTGCAATATGATCTCTGTGTTCATGGGTGAACAATACAGCATCTATTTTTCTGACATTCTCACGAAGCATCTGCTGCCGAAAATCCGGTCCGGTGTCAACCACAATTGTTTCATTACCTGTTTCAACGAGAATAGATGACCTGAGCCGTTTATCCTTGGGATCCATTGATCTGCATACTGCACAATCACATGCAATTACAGGTACACCCTGAGAAGTTCCTGTTCCAAGAAATGTGATATTCAAAATTCTCTCCGTTTAAAGTTGTATATTCTTAACATGTGGTCAATACAAAGTTATTATCATCTTCTTTTTAACCTTAGATAGGTTTGGAATATTGGATCTTACAGAAAAGTAATTTTATGATACCCCACTTTTCCATCACTACAAAAATATATGTTTGTTGGGATTTTCACCACATTTTGTAAATTCGCACTTCCAGTGAATTTATAAAAATCAATGAAACCATCCCTCTATCTTCTTCCTGTCCCTATTTCAGATAAATCGCCTATGATCGTTCTGGCACAAGAGGCATTGCAGGTTCTGAAAAGTATTGATGTTTTCATTGTAGAAAACCTCAATACTGCTCGTAAGTTCCTGAGACGTGCAGGTATTGAAATAAGCCATGATAAACCTGAATTTTACATACTTGATGAACATACTTCTGAAAGTGAACTATTTGAGTTTTTATTGCCATTAAAAGAAGGCAGAGATGTTGGTTTAATGTCTGAAGCTGGTATGCCTGCCCTTGCAGATCCTGGTGAAGATTTTATATATCTGGCACACCAATCCGGGTTCAAGGTGATCCCACTACCAGGACCCTCTTCAATAATCATGGCACTCATTGCTTCTGGTTTGAATGGTCAGAATTTTACATTCAACGGATATCTTCCGGTTAAAAAAAATGACCGGATCAGAACAATCAAGAAACTTGAGGAAAGAGCCTACAGGGAAAAGCAGACCCAGATTTTCATGGAAACCCCCTACCGGAACATGGCCCTGCTGGAAGACCTTATCCGATCCTGTAGTCCCGAAACATTGTTATGTATTGCGACAAATGTAAGCGGCGATGATGAATTTATCCTGACAAAACCGATCGGGTACTGGAAGAAGAAATTACCAGATATTCATAAAAAACCAACGGTTTTTATTCTTGGTATATCAACATAATCAATAGACATCAACTATATGCATATCAAATACAAGAGTCATATATGGTGATATTGCATTTGTTCCTATCTCACCATAAGCCAGATCATAAGGAATAATTAATGTTCCCTTTGATCCTTTTTTCATAAGTTGAATGCCTTCATTCCAACCATCGATGATCATATCACTCGGAATATTTACAGAAAGAGGACTTGAATCATCACTATTTGAATCAAATACCCTGCCGTCAAGAAAATACCCATCATAATATAATTCAACGCGGCTTCCCTGTGGAATTAAATCTCCTTCACCTTCCACACTTTCAAAATAATATAATCCCGATTCAGTAGGCTGGCCACTTAATCCTTTTTCATCCATAAAGTTTTTGATCAGCATATTCTCGTGAGCCATAGGATCAGATATCACTTTCTGAAGATGAATATTAAAGATCAGGGTTGAATACCTGGAAATGATTCCTATACTACTCCCGCCGTATGCAATATCCGAGGGAAGGATCATCATCGCTTTTTCACCCTCTTCCATAAGCTGGAATCCCTCAGAAAGCCCTGCAAGTGCATTTTGAAGAATTAAACGGACAGGACCATAAATTGTGTTTTCACTATAAATATTTTCCTCCTCAGCAACATCTTCATAAGTTGTACCGAACACATCGCCATTAACAAGCTTACCGGTGTACTCAAACTCCACAATATCTGTTATGCTGGGTGATTTTCCAATTGTATCTTTTAAAAGAATAAAATAAAGACCAGAAGCTGTTGGTTCCTGCGTAATACCGTTATCCAGAAGATATTTTTCCAGTAAACGCTGCTCCTTCTCTTTCATTTCTTCACTATCATCGCGGATACAACCGTTCATCAAAAAAAAACCAGCAAGAAAAATCGAAAGACTATAAATCAACTTTCTCATCATGATAAATATTAATTTTTGTTCAAATTTATTATAAATTGTTAAATTGCTAAACTGTTAAATTGTTAAATGGTTAAACTGAGAACTGGAAACCAAATATTTCAGCATTCAACTATTCCGATGCCCAACAAAAACTACTCAACCAATGATATAAACAAGATGATAATATTGCCTGTTTGGTTGCGTAACATGGATAGCAGTATCCGGGATTTTATTTACAGTATCCCGAATCTGAAAATATAAATTCCTGTCAATCTGATACTTTAAGCAGTTCAACTTCATACACGATAATAGAACGGGCAGGTATCCTGTTCTCATCTCCAAGTAAACCATGTGCCAGATGTGGTGGCATAATGAAACGTGCTTTATCACCCACCCGCATCATCAGGACTCCCTGTTCCAGACCTGACTCTTCATTACTTTTGCCGATAATAAATTCCTTGGGACCAAGGTTCTCCGAATCATAACAGATGGTACCATCCAACAAACTTACAACATAGTTGATTGTTACATTTTTACCATTAAGAGTCTTTTCCCCATTCCCATGTTCATAGATCTGATAGAACAGTCCGGATTCTGTAACTTCCATTTCCCAACCTCTCCTTTCAATATAACTCTCTATCAATTCAATATCCTTCTTCACCAGGTATTTGTTCACCCTCAGCAGCATTTCCTGTTGTTCCCGGATTTCATCATCCGACAACTTTCTTTTTTCCTCTTTCCTGCAGGCAAAGACAGAAAGCAAAACAAAAACAAAGTATATTAATAACAGGTATGATTTCATTCGTCCAATAATTCCTTTGAATACAGGGGTAAAAGATTCACGAATTTCTCTATTGTCTTGTCAAGCGAAAGATTTGATTCACCTCCGGCTGCATTTTTATGACCACCACCATTAAAATACTTTTCAGAGAATTTATTGATATGAAAATCCCCTCTTGATCTGAATGATATTTTAATATGATCCTCTTTTTCAATAAAAAGGGCAGTCAGTTTTATTCCTTTAATTGAAAACGGATAATTGACAAAACCTTCTGTATCTCCATTTACATGATTAAACTTTCGAAGCTCATCTCTCGTAAGTGAAATATACGCTACATGGTATTCCGGTATAACAACCATTTTCTCATTCAGGCTGTAACCCAGGAGATGCATTCTGTTTGGAGAGTAATTGTCATATACCAGTTTATATATCCTGTCTTTATCAATCCCTTTATCAAGAAGATCTGCCACAACACGGTATGTCTCGGATTTTGAGCTATTGAAGCTAAAACACCCCGTATCGGTCATGATCCCTGTAAAAATACATTCTGCAATGGTTTTATCAATCAAGTGACTCCAACCGGATATACCAATAAGATTATACACCAACTCAGCTGTAGAACCAATTTCAGCATCTGAGATCACATAGTCTGCGAAATCACCCGGATGAGGATGATGGTCGATTAGTATTTTAGTACCACGGGCTTGCAGGAATTCTTCTTCCAGACTGCCAAGCCGGTCTGATTCATTAAAATCAAGGCATATGATGTTCTTTGCATTTCTTATCAGTCTTCTGGCATTATCCGGATCATCTATTTCAATAAGAATATGATCACATCCTGGCAGCCATTGGAGAAAGAAAGGAATTTCATTTGGAACAACCATATTCACATTTCGGCCTTTTTTAACAAGAAACCAGTAAAAGCCCAGCATTGTACCAATAGCATCTCCATCAGGATTGATATGGGTAAGCAGGGTAATGTCACCAGGATCCTCCACCAGGCTCCTGATCTGTTTCATCAGACGCTTTGAAATACCTGTCAAATCTTTGATTTTATAAGATTTCAGGAAAACTGCAAAGTTAAAAAAATATCTAACTCCGTTCATTCTAAAAATATTGTTATATTCGCCAGATTTTAATCTGGATAAGTTCAGCATAATGGCAGGAAATATCACATTAGCAATTATAAAACCCGGGGCAATCAGTAAACAGTACATTGGCCCCATTCTGAACATGATCAATGAAGCCGGATTTAAGATCATCGCGATGAAAATGACGAAAATAAGCCTTGAACAGGCCGGAAAATTCTATGCAATTCACAGAAGTAAACCTTTTTATGAAAGTCTTATTGAATTCATGTCATCAGGCCCCATAGTTGTTGCTATTCTGGAAAAAGAAAATGCCGTGGAACAATTCAGGGAATTAATCGGAGCTACCAACCCTGCAGAAGCCCGGGAAGGTACCATACGGAGTAAGTTTGCCGAATCAATTGAGAGGAATGCTGTTCATGGGTCTGATAGTGATGAGAATGCAGTGATCGAAACCGACTTCTTCTTCTCAAAAAGTGAAAGACTCAGCTATCTCTGATCCTGATCCCTACTTCAGAACCAATTCGGTAATGATCTGTTCTCCAATCCTTTCGTTCAACTTTCTGACAATTTCGTCTTTCAGCATATATAATTCGTTACGAACAACAGATGAGGATAGCACCACAAAAAGTTTCCTGTCGCGGATATAAATATTTTTTGTTGCACGGTTAATGGTCCGCCCAACCATCTCTTCCCAGCTTTCGACCAGCTCACGCTCCTTAAGCCTGACATCAATATTGTTTTCACGGAGGAATTCTTTCAGTACTTCATTGATTTTTCTTGTATTGATCCTATCCATTGGCTTCAGTAATTTTTCCGTTATCCACAATAAAAACTTTATGTTCAATTGAAAGATCACTTAAAATGCGGCCGGTTCTTTCAGGATTTGTATCAGTGACAAAGATCTGGCCAAAATGCTGATCCGCTACAAGTTTGATGATCTGCCTGACACGTTTAACATCAAATTTATCAAAAATATCATCAAGCAGCAATACCGGAGTAAAACCGTTCACCTGTTTGATAAAGTCAAACTTGGCAAATTTCAAAGCAACAAGAAATGTCTTTTGCTGACCCTGCGATCCGTTTCGTTTGATCGGATAATCCCCGATATTCATGATCAGATCATCTTTATGTATACCCACAGTGGTGTACTGTAATATACGGTCTTTTTCGACAGTCCGTTCAAGTAAATCCTTAAAATCCCCCTCACTTAACTGAGAACTGTAATTCAGTTCAATCTGTTCCTGCCCACCTGAAATGATGTTATAATAATCCTGAAAAATAGGCTGAAGCTTAACGGCAAAATCCACCCTTTTCTCATATATAAAACGGCCAAGCGGGATCATTTGTGTATCCCATATCTCAATATACTCCTTATTGAAAAATCCGGAACGGGCAAAATCTTTTAACAGGATATTTCGCTGAACAAGTGCCCGGTTATATTTCATCAGACTATCGAGATATTCAATATCATATTGCGAAATTACCCCGTTGATGAACTTTCTTCTCTCATCACTACCCTCTAAAATGAGACTGCTATCCGCAGGCGAGATCATAACCACAGGAATAAATCCGATATGTTCCGAAAGTTTTTGGTATTCTTTGTTATTCCTCTTAAACTGCTTCCTTTTATTTTTGCTCACACCACAATAAATATTTTCTTTACTGCCATCCCTTTCGTACTCCCCCTGGATGATAAAAAAATCTTTATCATGCATAATGTTTTGAGTATCAATAGCATTAAAAAAACTTTTTGTCAGGGAAAGATAATGGATCGCATCAAGGAGATTGGTTTTGCCGGCTCCGTTATCACCAACGAAACAATTTATTTTCCTGCTCAATTCAAGGTCAAACTGTTCATAATTCTTGAAATTAACCAGGTTAAGCTTGCGGAGATACATATATCGGTTTTTCTGTAATCGGCAAAATTAATAAAAGATTTGGGATATTGGTTAATGGGAGCTGGGAGCTGGGAGAGTGGTGCATGGAGCAATATCAATTGCCGTCAGCTTTAGCTGACGGAAAAAAGTTGATAGTTATAGAATCACAATGGAAGTAGATTGAGGCAAAGGAAAAATACAAAGTGATGGAGCAGAAGGATTGATTGCTGGTATATACCCTTTACAGGCAATTTAAAAAAATGAGCATAATTTAAAAATAAGTAAATTTGGAATAAAAATATGATAAACAATTAATAGAAACGAGATATTGAAGATCATAAAAAACTCTACAGATGAGTTACTGCCTGATAGCCGGATTTTATTGTTCGGCTCTCGTGCCAGGCAAGACCATTCAGACGACAGTGATTATGATTTTATGATAATTACAATAAACTCTTTCGATATACAACAAAAAAGATATTATCAATCACAATTAAGAAAAAAACTTGCGAAACATAAAATCCATGCTGATATCATAATTCAGAGTGAGGAAGAAATCAGGATTAAAAAAGAAATAATCGGACATATTGTAAGAGAAACCATTAAGGAAGGAATTGCTATATGAACAATGATGCGAAGGATTATATAAAACAATGGATTATTAAAGCAAATGAAGATTTATTGGTAGTAGACAAACTTACTGAATTTAATATAATTGCTGCATCATCTGTTTGTTTTCACTGTCAGCAAGCTGTGGAGAAATTTCTAAAAGCATTTCTTTTCGCTAATGGGATTGAGATTAGAAAGACACATAATATTGAATTTCTATTATCCGAATGTATGGATATTGATTCCGATTTTGCAAAAATCGATCCGAAAAACTTAAATGACTTTGGCGTTGATGTTCGATATCCGGATGATATGTATATACCCTCTGAAAAAGAAACAATAGAATACAAAGGAATTGCCTTTTCAGTTTAAAAACTTGTTGAAGATAAACTGAAAAATATTTTGAAAGACTAACATCAACTCCCTGTATTAAATAAGGTTTTGTATAGCGTCAGTTTCGCATGAAGCCATCTTGAACGAAAGTAATAGTATCGTTGTATTTTGGAACCCTGAAAGGACGAAATAAATATGCATTACAATGATTATATTACGCATTCAATGAACGAATATCAACAATCAAATAACACTCTGCGGCTCTCCTTAAATCTCTGTGATCCTCTGTGAACCACTAAAAACCTTTTTACTGAAATATCTTTTCTATTATATACAAAAAAACTACATTTGCGATGTTTTTAAAATCTCATAAAAGACTGAAATGCTATGGCAAAGAAGAAACATGGATCGGACCTTGGAGAAGGTGTTGAAAGTGCATTATCAAAAACCGAACAATTCTTTGAAGAAAACCAGAAAATCATCATCAGGGTTGCGATTGTTACATTAGCAATTGCTGCAATATATCTGGGATATAAGAGATTTTACATGATACCGCGTGAAAATGAAGCTCGTTCCCAGATGTTTGTTGCAGAGCAATATTTCGAAACCGATTCATTTAACTTGGCTTTATACGGTGACGGCAACTATTCGGGATTCCTCGAAATCATTGATGATTATTCAGTTACCAAAGCTGCCAATCTTGCCCAATATTATGCCGGCATATCTTTTCTCAGGCTCGGGCAATATGAGGAGGCACTGAAATATCTTGAAAAGTTCAAGTCAGATGATAAAATGGTTGCACCTATAGCCACAGGAGCAATTGGTGATGCACACGTTGAACTGGGAGAACTGGAAAAAGGATTGGATCTTTATCTCGAAGCTGCAAAAATGAGTGAAAATAATTTTACCTCGCCTATTTATCTTATGAAAGCCGCCCAGGTATATGAGCAGCTTCAGGACTACAACAAGGCAATTGAACTATACAGGCAGATCAGGAAGGATTTTCCCGATTATTCAAGGGAGAATATCGAAAAATATATTGCGCGATTACAGGTATTGATCAAAAAATAGACTCGGGACTGATTTACAACCTCCTCTGTTTGGGGCTGAAAAGAATTCAAAAGCTATATTGTTCAATAAGAGTCATCTTACCAATCTTTACATTCAGCATCATGGCTACAAATCTTAAAAACCTTTCTGAATTTGATCCGGCTGAAATTCCTTCCTCGAAGGGTATGAAATTCGGAATTATAGTTTCGGAATGGAACGCAGAAATCACGAATGCTTTGTTGGAAGGTGCATCAAATACTTTGAAACGCATGGGTACAGGGAATGAGAATATCCGGGTTGTACATGTACCGGGAAGTTTTGAAATCCCTTATGTTGCAAAAATGGTTGCTGAAACGTATAAACCCGATGCAGTGATATGCCTGGGTTGTGTGATACAGGGTGAGACACGCCATTTCGATTACATATGCCAGGGTGTTACACATGGAATAACAGAACTTAACCTGAAATATAATATCCCCTTCATTTTTGGTATACTGACAACCCAGAACATTGAACAGGCCAGGGAGCGGTCTGGCGGCAAACATGGTAATAAAGGTGATGAAGCCGCGATAACGGCCATAAGAATGGTTCATCAGCAGCGTGAGATACTGAAAGGCAAGAAATAATATGCATTTATTGGCAGATTTAAAATTGGATCATAAAAAAGCCGCTCTTGAAAGAGCGGCTTTTTTAAACTAAATGAAACAGTTTATTGTGTCTTAGCCCACCAAAGTTTTGTACCCTGATGATCGGCTCCCTGTGTTGACACAGCCTGGTTATAATTTTCCGTATTATTGTTCTTCGGGCCATTGCCATAATGCATTCTCTGTGGAAATGCATAATCAAGCCCGGCTTCACCGATAGCAAAAATATCGCCATCGGTTATACCGTCTGCGAGTACAGATGGATACCCTGATTTACGGATCACAGACCATGCTTCAAAGCCATCGGTGTAAGTGGCAATCCAACGCTGTATAGCGATCTTTTCCAGCTTTTCATCATTTGATCCTGTCAGTGTCCACATTCCTGAAGATTGGAATTCAGGTGTGGGTTCTGTTCCCCAGAGAGCCATGGCAGCTGTAATTCCACTACGGTAAAGTTCCTGTGCATCGCCTGTGCCAAATCCAAGTACACGGGCATCAGCCTGCAGGAAATAAGATTCAGCAGCTGTTATAATAATCTCCGGGAATATAGGCTTACCTTCGTTCTTTTTCTGGATGACTATATCCGCAGGTTCGGAGAACCATTCGTATTTCACATAAGGATAAATTTTACTGTTCAACCTGCTGGGTTGGCCAATGTAGTATTTATTTGACGGAACTGTTATGGTAGCGGATGTATCGCTCACGATTTCAAGGGTAATGTCTCCCGATCCATCTTCTGAGTCCTTCAGGGAATTATATATAAAATTAATCCTTTTGATGAAATGGGTGTAGCCATCTGCATCAGTAGTTTCGTCAGGCCTTGAAAAGGTAAATGTTCCACCCGGGGCCACTTTGGCATACTTACTCAGGCGAGGATCGTCATTATCCCTCAGGTATTCGATCAATGTTTTACCAACAGTCCAGTTCGATCCCAGTCCAAAGTTCCACCATACATCTCCATAACATGCACTTCCCCATTGGGTGATGATATTATCCTTTTCCATGGTAACATCGGTGTCGAGCAGGGGAGCAGCCAGTGCCTCATTGATTGCAGCAGATGCCCAGTCTGCATCAGGTGCACCATACGCACGCAACGCCATGCGAAGTTTCAATGTGTTGGCCAGCTTTTTCCATAATTGCAGGTCACCGCCACAATAAATGTCATTTTCCCCCAGATCATTGACCCCGGTTCCGGTTCGTTCGTTACTACCTATTGTTGTCATTGCCTCATCCAGCAAATCAATGATACCCTGATAAATCTCATTTTGCGAGTCGAACTTTGGTTGAACGATATCAGGATCACCTGCTTCAGAGAAGGGGAGCATACCGAAAATATCGGTAAACATCTGGTAATATAAACCCTTGATTATCTGACCTGCAGCATACATCAATGGATTTTCAAATTCACCACCGGATTTGGTCAGCTCCATATAGTTATTGACCTGTCCGAAATAACCTTCCAACCAATCCCAGGTAGCATCTGTATAACCGGAAGAATAGGTGTAACCAAGGTTATCACCCCACCAGCAACCGTTAAAGCCAAAGCAGAAATGGCCTGCATACCGGTCGACATGGATCAGGTGGGCACGCCAATATGGATAACGGTCGGGTGCATACAGTCTGTATTGCGGATTGGTAATAAAATACCGTGCACTCGCTTCGTCAGCCGTGATCGCATTGGGATTTTTATTGATCTCAACAAAATCCTCTGTACAGGATGCCAGCCCAAACACGAACACTATTCCTAATAAAATTTTTATCGTTTTCATATGTTTTGCTTTTATTAATTAGAATTTCACGTTGATGTTAAATCCAATGCTTCTGACTGTGGGTAATGTAAAATAAACCACACCCTGGGCATAATTACTCGTACTGTAACTTGCTGTCGGATCGAAGTTTACAACATCTTTATCCTTGTACAGGAAGGCCAGGTTACGTCCGATGAGACTCAGGGAAACAGATTCGAGGAAGATATTATCGAACAGACTCCTGGGAAGCTGATATGTCAGTGAAAGTTCACGCAGCATCACATTTGTCTGGTCATAAACATAGTTTGAGACAATACCCGAATATGCCCCCCAGTATTCCTGTCCCGTAATCTGGACAGTATTTTCACTCCATACAGGTTCGTCAGGTGTTCCGGTATTCACAACAGCATCAACAACGATACCGTCTTGCCTGTATTCAAGTGTTCGTTCGGTAACTCCCGAAGCATCGAGACTGGCGTCAGTACCTGAAAACACTTCTCCGCCAATCCTTGTATCAAGAAGAACATTCAGGGACAGGGAATTATAGCGGAGTGTATTGGTTAAGCCACCGATCCAGTCGGGCTGGTAATTACCCAATTTCACCTTATCGGTTGTTGGCTGTGGCAGACCTTCGGCGTTTACTACTATACGGCCCGCATCATTTTCAAGCCATGTCGTACCCCAGATATCACCATATCCTTCATCAACTTTAGCACGAACATCTACCGTACCTGCATTTGTCGTACTGAAAGTATAATAATCCAGGTCTTCAATCAGCTCATCAAGGTTATTATTGTTAGTTGATAAGTTAAGCGAAACATCCCAGCTTAAACCGCTTATCTGAAGAGGTGTACCGCCAACCATGATTTCAAATCCTTTATTGCTGACCTGTCCGACATTACTGCGAAAGAAGCTGTAACCGGTCGAAGGAGATACAGGGACATCCATGATCAGGTCATTGGTCTTGATATCATAGTATGAAAGGTCGAGATACAGCCTGTTTGTAAAAAAGCGTGCTTCTGCCCCGAATTCAATTGAGGTTGTCTGTTCTGGCTTCAGGTCAGGATTAAGCTTTACAGACGGACGGCTAAGGGTTGTCAATCCCAGATAACCATCCTGTTGCATATCATAGGCAACTTCGAGCTGGTAAGGTCCTGTATCGTTTCCAACCTTGGCCCAGCTACCTCTCACTTTCAAAAAATTAAGGAAACTTTCACCCGGATCAATAAATTCATTCAGCAGAAACGAAATACTGGCGGATGGATAAAAATATGACCAGTTATCCTGCGGCAGGGTTGATGACCAGTCGTTCCTCCCGGAAAGATCCAGATAAACAAAGTCCCTGAAAGAGATCGAGGCAGCACCATAAATTGAATGTATCTTATGCTCCCGCAAAGGTGTATAAGAAGGATTCAGTTCCCGTGCACTCGATGTAGTAGGTTTGGTTGGAATCTTGAAGTCTTCACCATATACACCGATATCTTCATATGTACGGTACATCAGGTTACCACCAAACGAGGCAGTAGCACCAAAATCGGAAGTTATATCCTTATTGAACAGGAACAGGAAGTCAGAATTGGTCTCCGTAGTCCTGTAGTTTCGAAAGTTAAATCTGCCTGTATAATAGAAATGGTGACCGTACTGATTGATGGTTTCGATTTTCTGTGTGGTAAAGTCGGTACCCATACGGACAAAAGCAGATAACCAATCCGTGAACTGATAATTCACCTTTGCAAAACCAAGCAGGCGGTTCCTGGTATCATCATTTACATCATGATTAATAATCCAGTAGGGATTACCATTTGTTCCGCTCGTATATGTACGAACACTGTAATCATCATTCTGGTAATCCTTCAGATCGTTAATATCCAGGTTCCTCGGGATGTCATAAAGATAAGCCATAATACCTTCAGTCCCATGAAACGGACGGTTCTCGGAATTCTGAATGAAATAGGTCACCTTGGCATCAACAGATAACTTGTCAGTCAGGCTGGTAATACCACGAACGTTAAAGTTGTGGCGTTTCAGACCAGCATTAGGCAGAATTGAATTAGCAATATCATTAGTATAGGAGAAACGGAACGAAGAGTTTGCTGTTCCGCCATCAAAAGCAACAGTGTTGACTATGTTCGAACCAGTACGGAAGAAATCCTTCACATTATCGGGCTGGGCCTCATATGGCCTGGTTTCTCCAGTCCAGTAAAGAAGGTTCTGCCCGTTGAACTTGCCACCCCATGATCCACCTGAATTCAGCAGATCAGATAATTCAAAACCGGGTGTACCATCATAATAGTTTCCGCGGGTACCCTGCCCGTATTCATTCTGATATTCGGGTAAGATGACCGGGGTTTCAAAAGTAGTTGAATGAATAAAAGTTACACCCATCCCCCTGGTTGTCCGGCCTTTTTTGGTGTTGATCAGGATCACACCGTTAGCTGCTCTTGAACCGTAAAGGGCAGCGGCATTCGGGCCTTTTAACACAGTAACAGACTCGATATCGTCCGGGTTAATATCCGATATACCAGTGCCATAGTCGTCACGACGATAGTTGGCAGTACCGGTACC
>CAZGOR010000042.1:0-16048 GCA_964527875.1 uncultured Bacteroides sp.
CACGTAAAGATTTCCTCGTTGAAGAATATATGAAGACGTTCGAACAGGCAAAAAGATAACAGGGGAGTTTTAATATTTTTGAATAGACACCAATAATAAGATTACGCATATTTTGCGGCAAATACAGTAATTATTTACCTCATTCAAAAATGAGATGTTCAAAACCTGAATGTAAGACTTTACACAAAGGTACCGAGGATATTTATAACATCCAGAATTATTAAGGGAACATATAAATTATACTAAATATTAATAGCGTTAATCTAGAATATTTTCACCACCCCCTCTGTGTGGGGGTTTGTCACAACCTCTGAAAATGGATTTTACTAAGTTCGCTGAGTGATTATTGAGCAGGGTATTGCGGACTCACCCCCCTTTTTGATTCCCCCCTCTCTCGCGAGCTTCTCTTTATACATAAGTCAAATGGTATTTATCATTTATAAGATGTCACTATTATCAACCAAGCTATAAAGGTAATATCAACGGTTGTTGTGTCACGGCTTTCCAGCCGGGACATTCAATTTTGTTTTATGTGTGATATCTAATTCTGTACCCTTTCAGGGGAAATATGTTTTACTGATACACTCTCAGAATCCCTCATTATTATTGACAAAAATACAGATATGTATATAGAGTAGCTCTCGCGAGAGAAGGGGGACAGAGGGGGTGAGTCCGGAGAACAGAGTGTGACTTCGTTTTCTATAATCATTTTAAGTTGTGACGCACACCCATATCCGACGGTAGGAAAACAGAGGGAGTGGTGAAATATTTATATTTCAATGTTCGAATATACAGATGCAATTATTTATTGGATGGATTCATAAATCCAAATTTTTCCAGAAACATATCCGTTCGTTCAAGGATCTTCTCATCGAAATATGTTGCATACGTTTCATCTCCTTCGCCCAGGTAATGGCCGCATCCCTCAATTGTTACCAGTTCAAAGTAATTATCCAGGAGGTCAGTTTTTTCTTTAAAATAACGGACAATCCAGACTGGCTCCATACAATCTTCTTCCCCGTGAAATTCAATAGCAGGTGGAAGGCCTGCTTTCAGGTTATGAAAAGGGGAAATAGACCAGATCTCATCTCTCCGGTTTCCCAGTAACCGGTCGACCCATGGTTGCACCGTATTCACATTGCTTGAATAGAGCAGTAAAGCATTCGGCACAGGACTGATATCCGGGTTATCGGATAGTTCGTTAATATCATCAATCAGGGCAGTGGATAATACCAGCTGACACCCGGCAGATTGTCCGGCTGCGACTATTTTGTCAGGATCAATATGAAAAGAAACTGCATTTTCCCTGAGCCATCTCAGGGCTGATCTCGCGTCTTTAACACTTTCCACGGGTGTAATTTCCGGGTGAGGCACACTGCCATCTTCATTGACCGAGAGCCTGTATTGAAAGGAGAAAGTGATAAATCCTTTTTTAGCATATCGTTTACAGGCATTATGAAATTCATCGGGACTCCCATATGCCCATCCGCCGCCATGAAAGAAAACAATAGCCGGATTCAGGAGCTTCTGTTGAGTTTCAACAGTATAAAACATATCTGCTTTCAGTTGTTTTCCACCGACGGTTTTATATATCTTCTGTTCCTGGATAACTGCAGTATCCTGGGCGAAAATGCTAAAATTAATCAGCAGGTTAAATACAAGACAATATGATTTTATTTTCATGTTTTTTAAGTTTAGAATCATAATTGACCGTTAAGATATTTATTAATTTCAGATCTTTAAACAGTATTTTAATATCATGAAGGGAGCATTTCTTCTTGTCATACATTTCCTGTTTTCCATTTTTTATGGTTTTTGTGCCCATTCGCAAGCAGTTTACCCGCCGATATTGGTGGATTCCGTTGCACTTGAAAGGAAAATAAATTATTTGCAGGATATTGGGAATTCAAAAGAATACTCTCCGGGGCCGAATATTATCATCATTCTTGCCGATGATCTTGGGAAGAATGATATATTCTTGTATGACAAAAATGGCGTAAAGACACCGAACATTGGTCAGTTGGCAGAAGAGGGTGTGGTTTTTACAGAAGCGTATGCTACCAGTGGCGTCTGTAATCCTTCACGGGCGGGACTGTTAACAGGAAGATACCAGCAGCGTTTTGGCAACGAACGCCAGATCATGGGCAGGTATGCCAGAAACAAATTTGAGTTTCTTGTTTTTAAACGTTTCATCAATACCTATCCCATGTGTCTGAGAGAGCCCTGGTACTCGCCACCCGAAGATGAAAAGAAAAAACAGGGCTTGCCTGAGTCTGAAATATCACTTTTTGAATTGATGCATGCTGCCGGCTACAGGACTGCCTGCATTGGCAAATGGCACCTGGGCTATAATGAACCGTTCCTTCCGCATAATAAAAACATCGACGAATTCTATGGTTTCTACGAAGCATTCAGCGCCTATGCACCAAAAAGCAACAAGGAAATTGTGAATTATAAGCATAATATCTTTCAGGAAAAGCACATCTGGCGACAGAAACGTAAGGGGCCATGTGCAATTGTTCACAATGGTGAAGAGGTTAAGGAGGAAGAATACCTGACCACAAAGCTGGCTGAGGAAGCCTGCCGGTTCATCAGGCAAAATGAAAACCATCCTTTCTTCCTGTATGTGCCTTTCAATGCACCGCATACACCGTTCCAGGCCCCCTTATCATATTACGACAGGTTCCCGGATGTGAAAGACAAAAATAAACGGGTGTATTATGCCATGATAGCAGCACTCGATGATGCTGTTGGGGAAATCATGAATCAGGTTAAAGAATCAGGTATTGAAGAAAACACACTGATCTTTTTTACCAGCGACAATGGAGGGGCAACCTATACAGGGGCTACAGACAATGGTGACCTGAAAGGAGGAAAAATTACCCATTTTGAAGGGGGATTAAATGTTCCTTTCATTATGAAATGGAAGGGTACACTCACTCCCGGATATAAGTATCACAAGCCTGTATCCCTCATGGATATTTTTACTACTGCATTTTCTTCCTGCCGTATTCCGTCACCGCAAAATATTACTCTTGATGGGGTGGATCTGGTTCCTTATTTATCAGGAGCGAAAACACGCCCGCCGCATGAATACCTGTTCTGGCGTACCGATTTCAATAAGACCGTGCGAAACGGCAGGTGGAAGTTAATCGTAAATACACGCGATAACTTATTGATGTTGTATGATCTTGAAAACGACAAGCAGGAGAGATATGACATGAAAGATAAATATCCTGCGATTGTGGAGCAGTTACTTACAAAACTGGCAGACTGGGAAAGTGGGCTGAAGCCACCCTTATGGCCGGGTGTGATGGAGTATGAGGAAGAGATTGACGGGGTAAAGATGCGGTTTGCGTTTTAGCTGAACCAGACAGGCGGATTTTTCTGTTGCAACCCTGATGGATATAAGAGGCTGTCTAAAAAGTCTATTAAAACATTTAACCACAGAGGAAACAGAGATTAAACAGAGTTCACAGAGGTTTGATATTAAGAAAGTTACTTCTCTGCGGACTCTGTGAAAACTCTGTGGACTCTGTGGTTTATCCTACTTTTTAGACAGCCTCAACCCCAATTCATACCCAACCCCGATACTCACACCTACCGGGAACCAGATACTCCGTTTAACAACCGGGTTTGACTATCATCTACTTATTCATTATTTATCCGGATAGCAACCGGATGAACTTTTATTTATTGAAAATTCCGGTGATCGTGAGCACTATAACCTGGTTTTGGGTACGGATTCGTCATAATTTTTAGCTCCTGAATCCGGCTTAAATATTACATTCTTATTCCGTTCCCTTTACAAAATTTATTTTGTTTCATTCATCGGTATTTTTTTCAGTTGATTTAACCGATAATGATGAGAGAATACTAATTTTATACAGGCAAACTAGGCCCTGCAGGGAATACCGGATTATCGTTTTTCCCTCAGGGACAAATCGTTAAACCCTCATTGAAACTTTACAACATGACAGGATCAGAAAGAAAAAAGAAAGTACCTTATTACAGAAAACCGGAGGATATGTCCGTTGATCAATGGCAGGCAGCATTAAGAAAACAATTTGCATTAAAACAGGATTTCAGGGTTAAGAACATAGGGAATCACCCTGTATATTCAGATTTTGAAGTCTTTAATCTGGAGACAAACAGGTCATACAAGGTATCAATAAGGGATAATATCAGCAGTTATAATTATTGTTCCTGTCCGGATTTTAAGATCAATACACTTGGAACGTGCAAACATATAGAATTCGTCCTGCTGCACCTTCTCAGGTATAAAAAGAACCAGAAATACTTTGGTCATAAACAGAAACATGACTATTCCTCGCTGAGTATTCTATACGGGCATAAAAGGTTTATCCGTCTTAAAAAAGCTGATACCGGCATACAGTATCAGAATGAAGATGCTTTTTTTGACAATCAGGGGTACCTGTTACCCGGTATGATCTCAAAAGTGGATGGATTCATAAAAAAAGTTGTCAGATCAGATCCGGAATTCAGGATCTACCCCGATGTATTTGAATTCATAAACCAGCATAAAAAGAATGAGCAAAGAAAAGAAAAGCTGAAGGAAATATTTCCTGATGGAGCTGAAAGTAAAATTTTTAATAATCTTATCAGTACCGGTCTTTATCCATACCAGAAGGAGGGAGTTTTAAAAATAATTAAGGCAGGCAGGGTATTACTGGCTGATGATATGGGACTCGGGAAAACCATACAGGCTATAGCGGTCGTGGAGATCTTCGCCAGGTATTTTGATGTTAACAAGGTACTCATCATATGTCCGACATCATTGAAATATCAATGGAAAAAAGAAATCAGGAGGTTCTCCGGCAGGGATGCATGCATTGTGGAAGGACTGATTCATAACCGGAAAAAACTTTATAAACAAAAAGATTTTTACAAGATAATCAGCTACGGGATAGTTCGCAATGATGTAGAATTGATCAATGAATGGGCAGCTGATCTTGTAATTGTTGATGAGGCACAGCGAATAAAAAACTGGAAGACCCAAACCGCAAAATCTGTCAAAAAGATCAATTCTGATTTCACGATTGTTCTGACAGGGACACCGCTTGAGAACAGAATCGAGGAACTGCATTCCATCGTGGAATATATAGACAGGTACAAACTGGGACCACTGTTTCGTTTTCTTGACAATCACCAGGTGCTGGATGAAAACGGGAAACTGAAAGGGTATAAAAACCTGAGAACCATCAACAAAACACTTGAGGATATTTTGATAAGGCGGACCAAAAGAGAGATCATTGATCAGCTTCCCGGAAGAGTTGATAAGAACTTCTTTGTTGAAATGACCAATGAACAGATAACCGATCATAAGGCTTATTATGATGTCGTTGCCCGGCTGGTAAATAAATGGATAAGACTGGGCTTTTTGAGCGAAGAAGAAAGGCAAAAACTCCTTACTTGCCTGAATTGCATGCGGATGGTTTCCGATTCCACCTATATACTTAACCGTGAAACCAATTTTGGCACTAAAATAGGTGAGGTAAAAGAACTTATTCAGGAAATTCAGGAAGATCAGGATAATAAAACAGTCATCTTCAGCCAATGGAAAAGGATGTTCGAACTTCTGATCAGGGAACTGGATAAACTGGATATTCAGTATGTATATCTTAATGGTGATGTTCCGGCCGTACAGAGAAAAATGATAATCGACAGATTTCAAAGCGATCATCAGCTTAAGATATTCCTTTCTACTGATGCAGGCGGTGTCGGGATTAATCTTCAAAGTGCGAATATGCTTATCAATGTTGACCTGCCATGGAATCCGGCAGTACTTGAGCAAAGGATCGGCAGAATTTACAGGATTGGACAGAATAAGCATATTAATGTGTTTAATTTTATTTCTGCGGGTTCAATCGAACACCGGATACTTCACCTGCTTGACTTTAAAAAATCGGTTTTCACAGGGGTTATTGAAGAAGAAGGTGAGGATGAGGTCATGCTCGAGGGATTCCTTGAATCTGTTAAAGCCTTAATGGATGTGAATCTTGAAACACCCGGCAATAATTACTCAAAATACGTCACTTCAGGGGAAACATTTGATCTTGCGGCAGATGTGAATGCCCGTTATCTTCAGGAAAATCAGAATGATTCAACAGCTAGGGTACACACTCATAACCATGACAGGAATACCCATGTCAGGACCAATCAGAAAAAAGATAAAATGACAGGCTTCCTTAATATTTTTGGAAAAAAGGTTAAAAGGTTTTTCAATCGTGTCACGGGTTTCATGTTCCGGAAACAATAAGGACTGATTCTGATAATTATATTCCCGGTCGTCAGGCAACTGAAGATGCGGACCTTGGTCAGCTGATAAAATCAGTATCTGGTGTTATTTTTATCACGTGTTAAAAATTGTCTCATACTGTTTTTTAAGCAGGTGTTCAGTGGTATCATTCATTTTGAAGCAAATTGAATGTTTGTAAATTCAGTTCTTTACTCCATTTATTAATATAACCCATATCTATGTCGGGATACAGTAACAGGTTATGGATATCACTTTTATGTTTATCACCCTGTGTTTCCTGGATACAAATAAGTTTAACAATGATTAAATCCTCAATAGTAATTATCCATATTTCTGTATCAAACTCATGAATTTTTTAGAGGCGTTTAAATGCTTGTTTGAAATACTTTGTATCCTTTCTAATAATAAAATCGATTTTAAATCCTGTTTGATTATCAATAATATTAAACATTCCACGCTTTGCTGTTTCATCCCGTATAGTATCAATATTGAAATAACTATCCGGGAATAATGCAATGAAATCATCTATTCCGGATTTGTCAAGTTCAATAAAAATATCTATGTCCCGTGTCATCCGGGGAATGGTATAAATATTCATCGCGATGTTTCCTGAAATCATATAGGGAAAATTATGCCTGTTAAGTGATTCGCAAACTTTATATAGTAATTCCAGGATCATATTAATGTATTTGGAAGTATAAAAATATATAATATGAGATTGGTATTTCAAATAATCGTAGGATTAATTTACCTCAACAAACTTGTCGCAGGTTTTACAAAATCCGTCCCCACAACAAAAAATTTCTTTAAAAATCAAGAGTATTCAGAGGGATAATGGCAGCATCGGAAAGTAATTTCTTACTTTGTGCGGTGCAAACAATTATACTCAACACATAAGTATTCTAATCTAGAAGAAGTTCTCTTTTTATTATTTATATTGTGCTGTCGTTCTAATGATTCATTTGAAATAATCCGCATGAAAAATTATGAAGCTATTCGGACGATTTGTGAGGAAAACAGCCGGAGAGCCCACACTGTAATTGACGAGTTTTTAATTTACTATGCCGCGAACCGTGATAATCTGCAGCATGAAATGAACAAGAGGTTCACAGCCTACAGTCATGTGACCCGGAAATTTGAGAAGGCATGGGTTAACATGCTGAAATCACAATATATTGCGCACAAAATCTTCAGGAAAGAAGGACTTATTGAAAAATATCTGAACCACGCTGCATTGCAACGACTTAACAGAAAGGAAATGAGTTTTCTTGAACAGCAGGCAAAACAACCCTGGAGATTTTCCTTCAGTTTAATCATTAGCAAACCTGCTGAAGATTTCTTTATAATGGAGGATGTTTTTTCCGGAGAACAGTATACATTATTTTCTCCCGGGATCACAAAATTACGGGTAGAACAATCTTCGATACGCTGGTTAAACCTTATTGGTTTTAACGGTGCATGCTGGCAGAGTTTTGGCCCCATCGGTGCTTACAAAAGCTTCGAGCCGGATGATATCTTCTTTTTCGCCACAGAACTGAGGCCTGACATTGAAGATGAAGCAGGAATTCTGGAAGACGTGGAAAACAATCCTGTTCCCTACATGATGCTTTTATCGGGAGCGAATTACCCGCTTACATTCTATAAGGGTGATCAGTTTGTTTATACAATGTCGGAATATGACCTGGATGCGATCGACACGAAGGATCTTAAAAAAAGCTTCAAAACTGAATACAATGAGGGGGTTTACCGGTTCACACTGAAGGGATGGGGAGAACATCCCCATTTTGCCAATGCATATTTTGACGAAGGTGCAGGAGCAATTGTGCTTACAGCGATGACTGATCGCGGTTTTCGGGCGCTTGCGGCCGGTTTAAAAGAGTATGGTTATGACTTTTCTGAAGAACCTTTTATACGTGTGAATCCTTCCATGCTTGTGACAGCAAAAGATATCCTGAAAAAGGAGATCGTATTGAATGAATATGACGAGCTTTTCAAAAAAGAATCCTCCGAAGAGGAGCAGGCAGACATAAACAAACTAAACGACCTTATGGAAATGGTTTTGCCTGACATTAATGCAGGCCGTGAACCAGATATTGAGGCATACGCTAAAAAAGCAGGGGTGGATGTCGATACGGCCAGAGAGCTGATCAGGGAAGTGATGAACAGACTGGATAATCTTGGCAGGCTTAAGAAATAAAAATCAGCAATGACTTAGTTGCCTCCATTTTGGATATACCATGGGAACTCTAACCTTCTCCCTGAATTCCCGGACACTTTTTCCTGAATAAAAAGCAGCATCATTCACGGATATAAGTTCTTTAGACAACGTATAACGAATTAAATATTCGAATCGAATAAGATTTAAATAAGCACTTTTCATAAATCAGTAATTATTATAAATAATATTCACTGTATTTAATTATTTTTCAAGTATCTTTGTATTAAGTAAATTTTGCAGAAGATGTCAAAAAATAAATATATTTCACATAAAATAATTAAAAAGACCCGCTTTTCACAGGAAATAACTGTTTTTCATGGAAGACAGGCACCTGAAAAAGGAATATTAGCAGGCACCGGGACTGTGATTGAAGCGCTAAAATTACCTGTTCTGCTACCGGACAAACTGGCATTGATCAGTGAAAAACACAGGCGATACCAGACATCAGGCTGGATTGTTTTTACGCCACGCTATAAACCGCAGGATACACTTTATGGAAATTTGGTTTTTAGTCTGAAATATGAAGGAATAAATCTTCTTTTTTTTAAGAAGCTATTTGAAAAAATTGAGGGGACAGTAATAGAAAACTTTGTTAAAAGTGAACCATTAAGTCAATATAGCAGGAAAATATTGTTTTTATATGAATGGCTTATGCAAAAAAAACTAAAAATACCTGATCTGAAGAAGGGGAATTATGTGCCACTGGTAGATGAAAACCTTCAATATGCCGTAGGCAAAGGGGTCAATTCACCCCGTCATCGTATCAGGAACAATTTACCCGGCACTGTTGATTTTTGTCCATCGATATATAAAACTGCTAAGCTGGAGGCTTATATAAAAGAGGATCTTTCAAAAAAAACAAGTGATTTAGTCCGGGCAGTGCATCATGATATCTTGTCAAGAACATCGGCGTTTCTATTACTTAAAGATTCAAAAGCCTCATTCAATATTGAGGGAAAAAAACCTTCAAACAGCCGGGCAATCAGATGGGGAAAGGTAATAGGGCAAGCTGGCACCAGGCCTCTTTCAAAGGAAGAGTTGCTGCGTTTGCAGCAGATCGTTATCGAAAGCGAAAGATTCATAAAGATGGGATTGAGAACTGAAGGGGGATTTGTTGGTGAACATGACCGGAGCACTGGTGAGCCTGTTCCTGATCATATATCGGCACGGTGGCAGGATATGGATAAATTATTGAATGGTTTAATAGAGACTGATAATCTGCTGGAAAGTGCCCAATTTCATCCAGTCCTCACTGCAGCAAAGATTGCTTTTGGTTTTGTTTTCATACATCCCTTTGTGGACGGTAATGGGAGAATACATCGTTACTTAATACATCATATACTTGCCAGATTAAAATTTACTCCGCAGGGGATAGTTTTCCCTGTATCTGCAGCTATTTTAGAACAAATTGACGACTACCGGAAGATTCTTGAGACCTATTCACATCCTCTTCTTGATTTTATTGAATGGAAAACAACCCGGGACAATAATGTTGAAGTTTTGAATGAGACCATCGATTATTACCGGTATTTTGATGTAACTCCTCAGGCTGAATTCCTGTTTGATTGCATTGATCATACAATTAATAATATTATTCCGGAAGAGGTGTCCTATCTGCAAAAATATGACAAAATGAAAGCCTGGATTGATGATAAATTTGAAATGCCTGACAGAATGGTGGCCACCCTGGTCAGATTCCTGGAACAAAACAACGGGATATTATCCAACAAGGCCCGGAGTAAAGAGTTTACGCAGTTAACAGATGAGGAAATTCAACAAATAGAAAAGCAATACCAGTTATATTTTAGAAACTATAAGGGTGATCACCACACTCAAAGTTCACTCCCACACTAAAAACAGGAACCAGCAATTAAAATCCGAAATACCGATCTGCATCGGGACAGGTAAATTCGAAAGTTTGAAAAACGTTTTATTCATCGGTACGAAAAGGTGAGGCTGGCAGTCCTTCTTTATTGTATAAATTAGCGAAATCCGGATTATCCGCCCAGGCGTAGCGTACATAAGCCGGATTTGGAATATCGTCATTCCATACTACAACAGTATTGTTTTTAATGATCGCTTTGCCCCACTTAAATTTTTTATCGGGACCTGCAATGGCAAAATGATTTAATTCCTCCCCATCGCCGGATATCAATCCGCTTCCAACATTATTAAAAGTTATGATAATCTTATTTCCTTCAATTCTTGAAGATTTGTAGACTGGTCCTGAACAGACAACATCCTGTTCACCATATGCAATTTTTCGGGCCAATAACGCCAGACGGTCACCAACAGGTTTTTTATTACCGGGATGAACATCATTCCACTCTCCGAGATCTATGGTCACTGCCATGCCGGTATTGGGTGAATCCAGTGCCTCTGACTGAGCCTCTCTCAATAATGCCCAATTGCTTTCTTCAGGCAAGTAACTCACATCCATATAGTTGGGAAGTTGCACGTATAAAAACGGGACATCACCCTGTGCCCAGTGGTGCCGCCAGTCCCTGATTAATGCCGGCAAAAGTTTTTTATACTCTTCAGGTCTGCCGGCATTGCTTTCACCCTGGTACCATATAATGCCTTTGATTGCATAATTTGTGATGGGGGCTATCATCGCATTGAACAAAGCAGTGGGTTGATTTTGGACAGATATTCCTAATGTGATATTTCTGTCATTACAAAATACCTCTCCGACTTTGTATTGCCAGTAACCTTTCAGGTCAATTGTTTGTCCTGCTGCAGATAGGTAATAAGGTTTATCAGGCACAAATCCTCTTTTACCGGAATGATTAATGACCCGTATCACAAAAACATTCTTGCCGGGTTTTAATATACCGGGAGGTACTGTATATCTTCTCTGAGGATATTGATATGTGGTATTTCCGACCAGTATACCATTGATGTATAAGTAATCTGCATCCACAATTCTTCCCAGGGCGATTTTTGCAGGAACGTTTGTCATTGAAGCAGGTATCTCTATTTCTTTCCTGTACCATACAACCCCGTCAAGGTCTTTGATCCCCTGATCTTCCCAGTATCCCGGAATATTTATGTTGTGCCAATTTTTGGGTGTGTATGTGGTATCGTACCAGGTTACTGCTCCCGTTAATCCTTTATCTTTTTTTTTCCCCCTGTTTCTTTCACGCAGGTCCGCCATTGCAGCACGGTTTATACTGTTGACATATGCTGTATCCTTGTTTTTCTGAATGGTGTTCAGTATTTCAGTAAATTCTTTCAGACCTTTTTCACTTGTCCAGGCTTCGATGGGCGTACCTCCCACACTTGCATTGATAAGTCCTATGGGTATATGATATTTTTCATAAATTTTTAAAGCAAAGAAATAGGCTACCACAGAAAATCTTTTTACATCTTCCGGGTTTGCTGATTTCCAGTATCCGGGTTTCAGATCATCTGCAGGTCCAATCAGGTTTGTGCCTGTAGGAATCAAAAATTGTCTTATCTCAGGATAGTTGGCCCGGGCAATTTCTTCGGCATACCTTTCCTTATGTAAATCCATATAATGAACCATATTGGATTGCCCTGCACAGATCCAGACATCACCCACTAAAATATTATTGATTACGATCTTATTGCTGGCAGTAATCTCCATCGTATAAGGGCCACCGGCTTTCATTGGTGGCAACCATATAGACCATTTTCCATCTGAACCGGTTTTAGAATTATAATTTTTCCCCATGAATTTGACATTAACCTGCTCACCGGCACCGGTCCGGCCCCATATTTTCAATTCAGTATCCCTCTGAACCACCATACTATCCCTTATCAGGCCGGGAAGCTTCACCTGCCCGGGCAGTGTACTGTTTATTGATAACATGAAAAATGAAAGTGCTGCAATGATAATTGACTTACTCATAACACTAAAAATCACTGATATGCTTGTTAACCCATTCAATAAAATACCTGATATTCGGTGCGTCTGTATGCCCGCCATCATGTTGTCGCCATGCAAGGTTTCCTTCCAGGAGCCCCCGGTTTACTTCCGGCATTTTCTCAGTCATATAATCGTCTGAACCCCCCAGATCTTTCACACCGAGAAGCCTGAAAACCGGTCCGGCAGCAACTGCTGCCATGTAACTGCCCTGATGGTCCAGCCATTTTGCATCGCCTTTTTCCGGGATCCCATAACTTATGAATATCAGGCGGGGTGCGCACATGGCAATAAGTTCATGGGAATCAACCGGCAGGTCACCTGCATTCATATTGCCATATCTTCCTTCAGCGGCTCCGTACTTCATATAATTACCAACCATCCAGTAATATTCTCCCCCGGTCAGATTTTCAACAGCCTCACCAAAGTTTCGTCGGTGCAGTGTTGTTCCGCCTTTTCCGGAAGATCCTATAAGTCCGAATGAAAATCGCTGCTCAAATGCCAGTGTCACAAGAGCAGCTTTACCGTAGCGTGAAACTCCTTCTATTCCAACATTTCCGGAATCTACTGTTGAATCGGTTTCAAGATAATCCAATCCGCGGGCAGCTCCCCAGGCCCAGACACGCAGAGCCCCCCAATCGTCCGGCTTCCGGAGCTGTCCTTTATTCACAAGACTAATAATTCCCCCGCATGTCAGGCCTTCTGCATTATCGGCCTGAATGGAGGATGGATCGATTAGGGCATATCCCCACCCTGCAGCGATAAGCTGATGGGTGGGAGGTGTTTCTCCCGGTGCCGGCATTCGAAAACCAAACTGATTGACACCCTCAGGCCTTACCAGTGGATCATATGCCGGGTATTTATTCAGTATTTCATTGATTGCAGAATCTTTGGAAAGCAACGTTCTTAAGGTCTCATTAAGTTTTTCAAAATCCTCAGGATTCGGCTGAGCCGGTGCGGGAAGAAATACCGGACCGAACATCATGAGTATCGGTACCGGACCTTTTGCCCTTTCCGGAGTCACCACTACCATTGAAATATCTACATCAATAAGCGGGTATTCCGAATTATCCACATGTCCGACAACTTTCCTGGCAATAACAGGAGTCCATCCTATAAATTCACGTTCGGCAATAACAACCTCCCATGTAACTTCCGGAATATTTTCCGGCAGGCGGCCGTAAACTTCCCTTTCAAAGGCTTCGGCTATTTCCGGTCTTCGTTGGTTCCACCACATTTCCGGTGATATGACCTTCTCTCCATTGTCTATGGTGAGCACATCGGGTAAATCAGGGTAAGGGTTGGCTTTTGATTCATCGTAGTTGGCATGATTTGGTGCAGATGGATCAGCACTCCGGCCGGGCCTTAGTTTTGTAATTTCCAGCTGGTCCATCATATTCTGATGATCCTGTTCAGCGGTTAAGCAGGCAGGAGGAGGATATTTATCCGGTTTTGGAACGTTATTTTGTTGGGCAAAAGCCGGTAAAAAACCAAGTATCAGTAATATGAAAGAAAATGTCTTCATAACATTCAGTTCCTGATTATATGTATTTCTTAAAATCAGCAAAGCAATAAGCCAGGCTGGCTGAAAATGAACTTTATCAGAAGTAAATCTATTCTTAAAACTATACTTTCCTAATGGGTCAATAATTTATGTGTACCCAAAATAACGATAAATTATATTATAAACAATGATTTCATGTCCGGGAATGAGATCAGGATGGCATGGAGAATCTTTATGCAAGGGAATAAACTCGTTTTAAAGAGTTTTCCCTTATTCCTCCAATAAATTTACTGAAAAAACCGGCTACCAGGGCATGTCGTATTACCAATGTTGTATGCCGTTATTACCTGATATTCAAGGATTTAATAGGTTATTGTTTTCACTCTTGAGGGTTCGGAGAAATTATTTTCGTAAAATTCAATAGTATTTGTTCCATTTTTGTTGAAATGAATACTTCCGTCACAAACCTCGGGACCGCTGGCATTGTAAATAAGTGTTGAAATTGAGTCATCGGGATTTTCAACTTTTTTTATTGCCCAACCATTCACACTGGATAGCTTTAAGGCCCAATTCATCGGACTCACATTTTCAACAACAATTTTTAGACTTGAGTTCTCTGGTAATTCAGCCCTGATGCTATATTCAATTCTTTCAGATTCGTTTGAAAGTATAACATCTATTTGTGATTCACTCAGGAGGTTTGCACCAAAATAACCACTGTCCGGATAAACAATATCCGTAGATACTTCTTCATTTTTAGTACATGAATCACTGATAACAATAATTCCAAAAAGAAGAAGAGATACAACTGAGAATACAATTGTTTTCATGATTACTGTTTTAGAAGTTTCAGAATAACTACTTATGAAAATTGTACCTGTATTTAGATTTTAGTAGGGTGTTATTTATTTGACAATAATGACATGCAATGGTTTAATGGTATGAGAAATTTGGCGTTGGTGCTGTTCATAGGCGAGATGAAAGTAAGGCACCATGGCGTTGCTCATGCTTTTCGTTGATTAAAATTACAATATTTCGATTTATTTATCAATGCGGATTTATTTCATATTTCTTAAATCATAAGTTATTCCAATCCTGAAACCATTTTCCCAAATCCGCTGGTGATAATCTATATCAGCAAAAGGTATCAAAGAATGGACTTTCGTATAAGGATTTATAAAAGTAGAAATACCAAAGTCAAAATCATATTTTATGGCTAAGCCAAATATTGCTCCAAACCCTGTTTGATTATCAATTGAACTATTTGTTGAAGCATCAATATCAAGAATCGAACCCCCATGAATAAAAAAATATTTTAAAAAACTCGCTCGTAATGTAACCGGAACATTAATTAGTGAAAAATCTGCATTTCGTGGTGAATTATCCATATCAGGTGGTAGATTTGGATTAATTATGATATTATGTTTTGCGTATTCTAAACCTGTTTCTATTTCTAACCACTTGTTCAAACCATAAACATAACTAACTCCAAGAGTAAAGAAATTGTCACCGTCATAACTTGCTGCTCCATCTAATTCATTAAACCTGAATACATCATTATCTCCAAAGGAAGAAAACGTAATTCCAACTTTACCATCAATTAATTTTGTAGTTTTTTCTTGGGCCTTCAGAATAATCTGGTTGGTCAATAAAAAGAAAACGATAATAAATATTATTTTTTTCATTTGATTTAGTTTTTAAAATTAAGATAAATGCGTCATTCTTATAATATGTTACCCAACTTGTTTATATTCGAAACTCTTTTGCGTGTCATGTATTTATTTTGATACTTTGGTTAACCTTTATTATACAAAGTTAATGCTTCATATACCATCATTCAATACTATTGTTAATTAAATGAGGCAATCTAATTTGTGTCAGCAGGATTTAATTGCAAAATTCCGATGCACCGGGATTTGCAGTATGAAGGACAGTACAACGTGTGAGAAATCCGAGTTAATCAAAACACACACTGCCAGGCGAAGTGCAGCCACAAATATGTACCATGCAGGCATCAAGACTATTGATATCATGAAAATCACAGGTCATACCCTTGAGAGTAATTTTCTTAAGTACATAAAGGTCACAAAGGAAGAGACAGCGGATATGTTAGCTACACATCCTTATTTTACAGGGAAGGGGAAACTTAGGGTAGTT
>CAZGOR010000043.1:0-15890 GCA_964527875.1 uncultured Bacteroides sp.
GCGGTACGAAAAAATAAGAATTACCTGCCGGAGGCAGGCTTTTTTGCTTTTGAATCGCCCCCATGGTGGATCATGAGTCCGCCAAAGGCGGACGAATAATCCACCACTACGAAAGCTTGCTCTCATAAGCGGTACGAAAAAATAAGAATTACCTGCCGGAGGCAGGCTTTTTTGCTTTTGAATTGCCCCCATGGTGGATCATGAGCGAACGTAGTGAGCGAATAATCTCGCTTCCCCGAATAAAATAAAAAAGACCTGCTGAAGGCAGGTTTTTTATCCTACTCCCACGGTATTGAATGTGTCCGGTTGGCAACCGGACTTTTCTATTTCACTCATTGTGTTATAACTGCCGCCTGCCTTCTCCGCCAAATAGCGGATTCGGCAGATAAAATTGGCAATCGGCAGAACTTCAAACGCAGTACCCACACACACTAATTTACTAATTTACTAATTTACATACCTGTTAGTATTATTTTTTTCGAAATATAAATTTCATACGGTAATTCCTTCCAGTTGTCCCAGTTTGGTCGTAATTTGGTATTAACAACATTGCCAGAAATGGGATTGAAGAATCACCGGTTACAATCCGGGGAAATATATAGGAGTTAAATAGTTGAAAAAATCGGCCGGTGTTTTTTTAATAAAGCAGTGCGGGAAGGCAAAATCATTACCTGGAAAAACGATACAATGAAGAAAAATTACAAGGTATATGACAGACTAAGTGACTGGAAAAGATACTTAAAGTCATTATCCAACAGGGAAATATAGAAGGCATTCAGATAATCCTGAAAATTCCATCCTGATCGGGCTTCCCGTAATCAGGATGGGTAACATAAAGGAATTCGTTCAGGATATCTTCATGGATCTTACCGTCCAGGCAGACAGTATCTTTGAAGTAGTTATAAAGGATCCTTTTCTCACGTCTGGTAGCTTTACCTTTTAACAGATATCAGGTTAGATATTACAATTTCCTAAAAGAAAAAGTTTCGATGGTAATAGATCTGTATGACATTGAAAGTTGCGGTAAAAAAACTGGCCTGACTATTATAGACAAAAAAATTTGTTAAACCCTGAAAATAAGTCAAGCCCGCCGTCACACTAAGATCGGGTTTAACCGGTCAATGGCCTTGAGCCAACGTTCATGTAATGCATACTTACAAATGTAAGTATGCATTAAATAGTTGAAATTGGCAAAAACAAAAAGAAAATAAAAAAAGAATATCACATATATTTATATATCAAATGGTTACTTTTTTTATTCTTTTATTTAAGAATAAAGAATGAAACTTCAGTTAGACGCAAATCAGTACTACCAGATAAAAGTCATTGATTCAATTACCGGCATTTTCGAGGTACAATCTATTGAAAAAACTGCTTTATCATTCCACATTAATGAACAGTATTGATATTTTCCTGCTGTATTTTCTGAATAGCAAAGATTTTCATTTTCTTTTTTCAATTTCCATTTATTTTCCTTATGAACCTGTCTCAAATAAAAAATAGTCTGAAAGCACTCAATTCAATAATTTTTGTAAATTCAATCGTTATAAAAGAAGTTTCACCGCAGATTCTCTTTGATTGCAAGCGATTTAATATTATTTACAAAAAATAAGTAAAACGGAAGATGATTAAAACGATTATTCCTGAAGAAGTAAAAAAAGAAGCTGTTAAAATTATTGAGGAGTATAATGAGATAGTATATGGCCACTTGAATTCTGTAAAGTATTTTGCAGAATTTAAAGGCAATAATCTTTATTTAAAAAGGAAAGAAATTACAGGTGACATTTCCCCCATGGTTCGTCTGACCTATACAGGGAAAATGAATAAATGGAAATTTGCTATTTATAAATGGACCTCCGAATCATATGATCCTGATGAATGGTTTTTCCCGGGATTTGAATTTGTCGACGGAACAATATTAGGGGCTTTAAAGGCCGGGGATGAAGCTTATCCAATTGATTATTGATAAATAATTGTATTTGTAAACAGGATTTTTCCAACATTAACCAGATATTTATTATATGTTTTGATCAGGCAATCGGAGCATTTCTATGGTATGATACAAAATTTTCATTGTATTCAGGCAGATAAACTTACTTGCCCTATTGTTGGTTAACTCAACTGAACGAGTTATTTGAGTATGGAATATTTATTCGGGCAAGAAGGCAGGAGAAATATACTTATCCTTCTTACACAGTCACTTATACGATCAACCTATCGGAACAAACCATGAACAAAACCGGGGAATATTTATTTGATGCTGTAGGTTCTGATCTGCGAACAAATCTCGAACGTATTACTGAAGATGATGTTGAGGATTGCTGCGGGTATAAAACCTTTCAGCGGGGCATGGATTATTTTAATGATGGATTGGTAGAACTATTAAACTACAATGCTGCCAATGATACCATAACGGCTACAGTGGTTGGCACCAATGAGTATTCCGTAGATATTTTTATTAATAATAATGAAGTTCAGGGTATTTGCAGTTGCCCCGTTTATGGTGTTTGCAAACATATGATAGCTGTATTACTCAGTATTGCCTGTGATGGTATATCGAATATAAAAACTGTTAACATTCCCCTTTCTTCAGAAGTACCTGTTACCGGTTTGCTAAAGCAGCATCTGAAATCGCTGTCTAAAGATGAACTGGTGGATCTGGTGGTAAAGTTTGCTCCCGAGGGATTTATTACGCGGATTAAAAACAAGTATACCAACCATCAGGAGGCTATTGTGATTTTTAACAAAGTGGAAAAGAAGATCAGGGAATTTTTCAATGATCCTGAACTTTTATATGAACCCTCAGATTTTGAAGAATCCCTGATAAGTGAACTGGATAAACTCAGTGGATTGGAACACGAACTTGTTGGGGAAATAGGAAAGCTTATTCTTTTTATTATGGATAATGTGGAAAATGCCTTTGATGAAGGATATCTTTATGTTGACAGTTATTACGGGGATGATTATTTCGAATCGGAAGACTTCTGCAGTTTTGTAACCCGGTATATAAAACAATTATCATTCAAACAAAAAACAGATTACCTGTTCCGGCTTGATGGGGCGCTGAACTCTATGTCATATGATACATTTGAGAATATTGCCCTGTCATATGGAGAGTTTTTCAGTGACAAGGAATACCCCCTGCTAAAGAAATTCGTTTTGAACTCCATGGAGTCTGTTCCGGATTCATACTTATCCCGGCTGTATAATTATCTTGAACCCGGACTTTCGGTTTCCGGGAAAGAAAAAGTGTTACTGAGATTGAAATCATATAGTGATCGTTATGTTATTAACCTTGCTGAAATGTTTGTTCAACAGGAAAAGTATCATAAAGCATATGAAATCATTAAAGAATATGTACACAATGATACCGGCTTTGCCGGGAACAGAGCTATAGAGTTATACCTCGAACTTTCAGCAAGATTAGATTATGACCTTAATGAACCTGCCAGGGTAGCTGTTACATGTTGTCCATCTGCATCTATGCTTGAAAAAATAAAGGAAATTGCCGGTGGTTCTACAACTGAATATGAAAAGATTCTGAAATCGGAAAATCCTGAAGAATTGCTAAAATATTACGAAAAAGAAAACATGCTTCAGGATGCAGTATCTCTTATAAAAGAATCCGGTGAGATTTGGGATACAACATTATTTGAATTCTTTAAAAGGAACAAAAAATCTGTACCTTCCGAGGCTGAAGGGTACTTTGTCTCCCGCATCAACGAAAACCTCGGGAATGCAGGTGAGAATTATTATGCAAGAGTTGCAGAGACCCTGGGTCAGGTTAAACAAATAAATCCCTCGCTGGCAGACAAGTTGATTACAGATATCAGGTTAAATTTTAAAAGAAGAACAAAGTTAATGGCTATCCTTAAAAGATTTTGAACGTGGACACTTGAAGTTTTTAAAAATGATTTGTGTAAATTATGCGGAAGGTGTTAAACTTCCCAATTCATGTTTCAGGTGTGTCAATATATGCAGTCCGCATGGGATTTTTTCTTCCGGATGTCAGAAAGGTATCTTCATTGATCACTTTTAATACTTTGTCTTTTTCCATAATATTTTTACTTAAAATTTATTAATATCCTTTCCCTGTCTTCATTCTCTTTATCACTTTTGTGGTATAGTTCCACAAAAATAATCTTTTCTTCCTGCTCAAAATGTACATAAATCAATCTTAATCCTGAATTTACTCCTTTCCCTTTCAGGCTTTTGCATGCAATTTTCTTCACCTTTATTACACATGTGTCAATACCCAATCCACTGATCCTGAAACTAAATGGTGGATGCTCTTTTGGTTCTGTTCTCAATACTTTCTTTAATACTTCAAGGTCTTCTTTCAGGGTACGGTACCTTTTCAGAAGCTTTTTCAGATCCCTTTTAAATTCATCCAATTCTTCAAATATCATGGTTGTTCAGGCTCATCATTATAGGTTCTTACCGACCAGGGAGATTCACGGTAAAAGACCAGCTCGTAATCAATGATTTCACCTTCTTCCGTTGCTCTCCATGGCATATCTTTATGTGAATATTCGCTGATGGCGGCCGCTGTCCAGTCAGAGAACCTGTCAATGACCTGGTCTATCACCTCTTTCTCAGCAGCAGTTAACTGTGTCAGATCTGCCTTTTCCAGGGGTATATATCTTGTCTGCGGATAATCATAATATTTTGTTTTAATTCTCTGCAACTTTCCTTTTTCAATCATGAGATTGATGATACTGTCCAACTTCCGTGGAACAGGGCCAAAAGGCAGCTTACGGTATTGTGCACCGGTCAGGTGTTCCTCATATATTTCATAATAGTTGAAATCGGAGAGATATAACAATTTATATAATACCGTTTCCCCGATATTTGGCTTCCCGGCACATCGCTCAAGAATATACATCAATACATTTTTAAATTTTTCCACCTTCAGTTTGGGTACAGAAATCCGCATATCCTGTTTTTCAGAAGTAACCTCTTTTACAGCTTCCAGGTTTTCGATAACCTTGAATTCATCCGCAAGGAACCTGTCAATGGAGAAGCCCAGGACTTCCGAAAGCCTGATGAACTCCGTCACGGAAATATTTCTTTTACCCAGCTCCATCTGAGCTACTGAAGACCTTGATATTTCGAGGAATCTGGACAGGTCTTTCTGCGAAAAACCTTTTAATTTCCTGAGTTCCATGATCCTTTTTCCAATTTGCTCTGGTGACAATCGTGTATTCATAATCTTTGTAGATTAAAATGTAAAAATACAAAATGTTTAAATATCTAACAAATACATGTTCTAAATAAAAACAATAATTAATTTATTTTGGATTTACACTAATCGTGAAAATGTTGAGCCCCGGTGTGATCAGATATCTTTAAAAGATATAGCAAAAGAAAACGTGTTATATCAGATTATTTCCCCAGATAAAGATGCTACTCTTTATACATAAGTCAAATAGTATTAAAAAATATTAGATTTCATTATTAATAACCAAGCCATGAAGGTAATATCAATGGTTATTATGTCCCCCCGAGTACCCGGGTGCTCTGCAGACGCCAGATAATGAGAATGTTAACCGATTGAAAGTCCTGCCTGCCGGCCTCGCTACGCCGTGGCTTTGCGAAGGCGATGCAGGCAGGTGGCCGTCCATTATCAATCTTGTCCTAATGTAGGTTCGACTTTTAGTCGAACCATTTATTAAGTTGTGATATGACATGTAGAGCCCGGCTGGAAAGCCGGGACATTCAATTCTCCGGTGTTATGACTCACAAACTAAACCTGTACGATAATTTGATCAGGAATATATTATGAGGATGGATATCGATCATATCGTTCATATCCTGTCTGAGATTAAAATCTCCGTAAGAATTGTATCTGCTGCTTCCCTGCGACCAGACGATATACAGGGTTGATCCCGGGACATATTCCCAGCGCGCAACAAAGTTTGATTTGAATTCCTTGACGTTAAAATCAGGATTATCAAACGAGTATGTCAGACCCGGCTCATCAGCGACCTGGTAGACATTATCTGTACTGTTATATGTGATCTCATCACCGGTGAATGTATGATAACGGTCAGTATAGCGGTCTGCATTGGGATCTGTAATTTTCTTGAATTCGGTATAATCCCCTGCAGAAATAAATGGTTGTCCCCAATATTGTATCGATAAGTTCGGAGTGATACTGAGATTCAGCCGAAGCGATAAACCGGCAGTTTTTTGGTCTATGGATGCAAATATATACTGGTTATCCGGCTCAAATTCCATGGTTGTGATATATTGCATATTTCTGTCCGACAGGTTCAGGAAAGGATTCAATGAGATACTCAGCGCATTAATAGGCCTGTAAGACAAAAATATACCATAGCTCTGGTACCTGCTGCTTTGTTCGCTTCCCCAATTTTGGGAAGTAAATCCCCCGTAAGTAAGTTTCTTACGTTCATCGGACCCGATATTGAGCCATGTAGAAGTGCTGGCCGGTATTAGAATGGATGGGCCGCCGCGGAGCATGTTATTGGAACGGCCGCTGAACTCGGGATTGATACCCGTACTTGAGTACCAGTAGTTCTTGAATTGGGTGTAAAGATTGATATTGCCTCCCTTATAATTAAGGTTTCCACCGAAATCGAAGATTGTCCACTGGTTAAAGTTAATATTCACTTCCCTGAAAATACTGAAAGGTTCCCATATTCTGTACCCTGCCCAGAAGACTTGCATGATCCTGTCCGTATTTGTCATAAAACCGATATCATTGAGTTCGAGTCCGGGAGATTTCCAGAATATGAATCCGGCATATCTCCAGTGGCCGTTTGCGAATTTACCTACAGCGATTGTACCTCCATGACCCGAAAGGGAGGTACGGCCCGAATCCAGTTTTACGTAATCATTGTCGGGTCTCTGAAAATATCTTGCAGATGACTCTTGTGTGCGTATCAGGGCTTCCTGCGAACCAATGACATGACTGAAATAGGTTTTAACCATTAAACTATAAGTTCTTTCTTTCCAGCTGTGACTGAAATCGAATCCTCCCGTATAAGCAGAGGTGTGTAAAAAGTTCAGGCCGGGATCTTTAATGCTGCGGTTTGTGCTGGTAAATACTCCACCCAGTATGGTATTTCCTTTGTTATAATCCTTCTGGATCCTGGTGATTGAATAATTTGTAAGCGGTTCAACAATTTCAAAACGCTGTTCACCTTCTTTATCGATTTCAGCCTTTTCCTTTGCCGTCACGCTTTCAAGGATACCGACAGACAGGCCGTTTTTTGTCTTCCCGGTAAGTTTGGCTGCTCCCAGGATGGTTGTGCTGGTTGGCATATCGGCATATTCAACATCTGCGAGGTCCGGGCTGTGCTGTGGACTGCGGCCGATACGGCGTGAATAGAAAAGGTTTTCAGCGCCCAGATCATCGCCGTCAAAGAAATTAAGCGGAGAGTTAAATATGTTTTTACCCTCAATAAAGAAGGGTCTTTTTTCCTCGAAAAAGATCTCGAAAGCAGACAGGTTTACCCGGGAAGGGTCTGCCTCAACCTGACCAAAGTCAGGATTCAGGGTAAAATCAACTATCATGTTGTTTGTAACACCGATCTTGCCATCCACTCCGGCGTTAAAATTATTCAGTTTACCTGTTGCAAACGGATTTCCAGTCTCCTTTTTAAATCTTTCCGTGCTGGCAACTGCATATGGAGCGATCTCGATTTGCTTTTTGGGTGCGATACCTGATATACCATGCAATTCCCCGAACAGGTGAATGAAGCCGGGTGCGTCACGTGGTATATGCTGCCACAGGGATGTTTCTTCCTTTCGGTATAACAACCGCATAGCCTCCAATCCCCAGACCTGTTCTTCTTCTTTATCGAAGCGCAACTGACTGAGAGGGATTTTCATTTCTGCCGCCCAGCCCTCTTTGTCTAAAGATGTTTTTACATGCCATATCGGGTCCCACGTGTAGTCTTCATTATCACCGTTGTTCGAAATGACTCCATCCATTTTAACTCCTGCCGCACTGACCATGAATATGAAAGCAGTACGGTGATCAAAATAGCTGTCAAGTATGATGGCAACAAAGTCTCCATCGATATTGTCCTTGCGGGTTAATCGCCTGACAATACTGTCAGTATCAGTATCATATGCCCTGAATGCAACGTAAACATTGTCATCATCATACAGGATTTTAAAACCTGTTTCCTGAGAAGGATCCTTTCCCTCGTACGGTTCATGCTGAATAAAATCTTTTTCCCATTCCAGGATCTGCCAGGCCGGATCATCCAACAATCCGTCAATTACCGGGGCATTCGATTCCACCCTGAGGGTATAGTATATTTTTTTATCCGGTGCGGCTTCATTACTAAATCCATGTGGTGAAAAACCAACCAGGAATAATAAAATGATAAGAGGTCTCATAATCTTTGATCAGAATATGGATAAAGATAATTTGTCCTTCAAATAGCATACCATACAGCATAATGTTATTAAGATCAGACAATTAATTCTATAAGTATCGTTTTAAGGAAGGATGGGTTGTCCAATTATGACACACCTTTTGTACAGTATCGAACAATTTGGAGTATATAACAACCAAGATGTATAGTTAGTATTTACTTGACTCTCTCCCTACCCCCCTCTCTACAAAGCAGAGAGGAAGGCATATGCTTGATTTTGAGAATGTTAATAAGTTTAAACTAAATGTTACTTTTAAGGAAAAAGAAAAATAGCATTTATAAAACAATGCAGAAGATTCCTCTCCTCTCTGCACTGTAGAGAGGAGAGGACAGGTGAGGAGAGTCAAGAAATCTCAGCATAAAGACCCTAAGTCTCATTTTCACTATAATGATCCTAAAAGGCATTACTTTAAAAATAATTATGTATAAAGAAGAGCTTGAGAAAGAGGGAGGATCAAAATGAGGGTGAGCCCGCAATACTTTAATCTATAATTACACAACGAACTTAATAGAATCTATTTACGAAGGTTGTGACACACTCCCTTAATCCAGTTGTGATATGACCCTGAAAAATCCCGGGTTAAAAATTTTATTTTCAGGGATCATTAAAATTCCCTTAAAGCCTCACAGGCCCGGGACGATTGATATTCTGAGCGTTTCTGCCTGCACCAGGCAGTTCACCTCTTTCAAATCCCGGATATTGATTGCGGTAAAGATCTTCCCGGTCGGGTGTTGGATTTGATGGTACTGTATCACCTGTTTCATCCTCCCAGGAATCAAGGATTACTATTAGAGAATCCAGGATTTCCCTGTGTCGCGATTCATTAGCCAGATTATGGAATTGATGCGGATCTTGAAGTATGTTATATAATTCCTCAAAAGGTCTTGGTTTTAAGAATACATCTTCCTGATGTGGTTGTGTCATCCCCTTGTCATGTGCTTCCCACAGCTCATGGCCTGCAGGGAAATGAGCCGTTGATTCAACACAAAGATTCTGGCGTTCAGGCCATGCATTGCGGATGTAAACCCAGTTTTTATATCTGACCATTCTTTCATGATTCTGATACACATGCCAGTTATGTTCTGCAAAAACTATATCCCGTACGGTTTCACCGGGTGATGTCAGGATATTTGTAAAGCTGACACCCTGGATTTCCGGATTTTTTTCTACTCCGGCTAATTCAAGTATGGTGGGTGCTATATCGACAGAGCTTATTAAAGAATGGGTTTTGCTTTCCGGCACTTTACCCGGACACCATACGATAAAAGGTGTTTTAATACCGCTGTCATATAACCTGGTTTTACAGCGCGGGAATGGCCGGCCGTTATCACTCATGTAGATGATATAGGTGTTATTTTCTATCCCCTGGCGTTTCAACTCATTCAGTATTTCGCCAAGATAATGATCCGTACGGCTGATCTCATGATAATAACCTGCCAGATCGGCTCTTGTTTCAGGACCATCAAATAACATGGGAGGGACATTAACATCCTCCGGTTCATAAAATGGAGCTTTATCATTAAACTGCCAGTCGCGGTGGGCATCAACGGAAGCAAACCAGAAGAAAAAGGGTTTGTCCTTCGGACGGTTCATCATCAGATCAATCCAGTCTTCCTCACAGCCAGGCCCGCGGCCGGGTGAAACAGTATCGAATGCTTTCATTACTTCCTGTCCCATATGGTTCTTGCCAGACAGAAGGGTGTAATACCCGGACTCCCTTAACAGTTGAGGGAACATGACCTGTCCTTCGGGAAGAGGCAGATGTAATTCGGGGGCACCGGTATTATGCGGATACCTCCCGGTAATGATGCTGCACCGGCTCGGACTGCATGAACTGGCTGTAAGATAGGCATTTTCAAATACCAGGCCTTCAGCTGCCAGACGGTCAATGTTCGGTGTCCTGATGGCATCATTTCCATAACATCCCGGATCATTCCAGGAAATATCGTCGGTGATGAAAAGGATGAAATTCGGATGGTCTTGAAAGTCTGAATTTTGGCAGGAGGTTAATAACAAAATGATGAAGGTTAATGAAATGAAATAAAACCATGCAAGAACTTTCTTCAATAAATGTGATAAAAGAATTTTTTTCATTTTTCAGGATTATTTGGATTAAATATAATGACCAAGTTTGTAAAGGTATTTTTCAAGAATTAAATAAATAAGAAAATGCAATTTCATAACCATCGTTTCCTCTTGAAAAACAATAACAATCCTCCACCCAAAATAATGATCCCTATCCAGAATATCAGGTAACTGTACCTGAATTTAAGTTCAGGCATATATTCGAAATTCATTCCGTATATCCCTGCAATAAAAGTAAGTGGAATAAAGATTGATGCAAAAATTGTGAGGACTTTCATCACTTCATTCATTTTATTGCTGACGTTCGTGTGATAAATATTCAGCTGGTCGGAGACCATATTGCTGTATAGTTCTATTGCATCTGTTGCCTGAATAACCAGATCATTCAGATCTTTAAGGAATTCAATATTTTTTTCCTGGAAAAAGGTGCTTCCAGGTTTTAGAAGATGATTCATCATATCTTTGACAGGTCTTACTGATTTTCTGAGAAAATTGATTTCAGTTTTATAATGATATATTGCTTCAGCTAATTGTCTGGTCTGGTTATGAAAAATTTTATCCTCCACATCTTCAATTTTTCTGCCAATGGACTCAATCAAGAATATGTAATTATCAACAACAGTATCTAATAAAGCATATACCAGGTAGTCATTATCATTCAGTCGTGCTTTGGCCTTTCTGGTCCGTATTCTTTCACGCACCGGATTAAATACGTCACCCCTTTGTTCCTGAAGGGTTATAACATAATGGGCACCAAGGATCAATGTAAGTTGTTCCGAAGTTATATCTTCTTCTATTTTGTCAAATCTGAGCATTTTCAGAATAAAAGCATCATAAGTTTCTCCGTCGATGTATTTGGGCTGCTGGTCGGTATTTAACATATCTTCCATAAAAAGCGGATTCAACTCAAATATTTCACCAAGCCTTTTAATGATTTCCAGGTCATGGATGCCATAAATATTGATCCATGATACCATATCTGTCTCTTTACATTCAATGACTTCATCTATTGAATCAAGTTCTTTTTCGGTCAGGGTTTCAGAGTCGTATTCAATGAGTTGTATTACAGGTTTTTCCATTTTCTGTTCACCAATATGAATCAGTGAACCAGGTGCAGTTCCTTTTGCTTTCGAACGGTCTTTAATAAATCGTGCCATTTTATTTAGATTTTGGATTAAGCAGGAATAAGAATCATTCAATCATAAAATTACTGATTTCCAATAACACTCTGTCCTCATGACTTATTTCTCTGTCCTTCATCTCTCGCGATAGAGTGGTGAAAAAAGGGGGGTGAGCCTTCAATATAATCCAAATTTTTTAAGTTTGGCCGATTGTAAAAATAAAGTGCAGATCAAATTTGTCCCAGGCATACCCTTTCGGCATAACCGGTGCATTCAATCCATAGATGATATTTGGAAGGTTCTTTTTAGAAGATATCTAATCCCTATCATCACCATCTGCATAACAGTGCGATGCATTTTTTTCAAGTAAGTATATCCTGACGCGTACCTGTCTTTTAACATAATCGATTCTGCCAATCTCTGCTTTTTCAACTTTTAAACCTGATATGGCTGTAAGTTCTTCAAGCAGCTTTGGATAGTTCTCCGGGCGTGTCAGTTCAACATTTTGTATAATGATGGTTTTACTTATATATTTATTTCTGAATAGAATATATTCACCGGCGAATGTCAGTGAGAAAATAGCAACATCTGAAAATAACAATTCCGGCAGACTGATCTTACTTGCCAGTGCATTTTTTACTGAAACGCCGATGATGATAAAGAAATAGGTCATTTCTTTAACGGGGATTGGATTTGTGCGATACCTGAGAACTGCAAAAATCGCAAACAGGCCAACTGCGATACCGACACCAAGATAAATTCTGTTTAGAAGATTACAGATGACAAAGATAATTGCACCAAATAAAAGAAAACTAAAAAGATATTCAGGTTTTTTCTGCTTTGGATAATATAAGAACCTGCTAATGAGAAATACCCAAACCATGTTGATTGAAAACCTGAAAAGTAAATGCCAGAAATCAGCCCAGTTAAAAAATTCCAGGCCAAACAGGTCAATTTTTTCAACTTGAAGGATTATCATAATAATTAGGATTAAATGAACTTCAATGCCATGTAAAAATAAATATTAATTTGATGAATATGAAAGATTTACTAATTCAGGATCATTTAATCATTCCGGTTCCGACTTGTCGGGATTCCAACATTCCAGTCCCGATAAATCGGGATTAGTTCGACTTTGGCATTTCATCTCGCAAGCTCATGAAATGCCAGTCTCACTGAATATTCCATCATTCCAGTATTCCATTATTCCAATTATGCATTTAAATATGTATATATCAATCTTAAATTTCGTTTCCCCTATTTATTTTCTTTACCAGCGATCCGGTCATTTAACTCCTTTTCTCTTTTTACAAGCTGTTCCTGGATAAAATGAACCTTTTTTATTTCATGTTTGATCTTTTCTTCATCTTCAGGGATATTTCCGGATAAGATAACCGAAAGAGGAATTAGATCATCATCTTTGGTTATCAGTTTGGTAGCAGAAAGGGATGATGCAATACTATTACAGATCCGTTCGACAAACTCGATCTGGTGAGGCAGAAATTCTTTCATTGATGCTATTTCAGCCACGCCATGAATTTCTTCATTAAGTTTCAAAGGTGTGATCAACAAACTTCTTGGCCGGTCTTCTCCCAGACCGGATTTGATCTTGATATAATCTTCGGGAATATCGTTCATGTATATGGATTCTCCTTCCTTGACAGCCCTGCCTGCCAGGCCTTCACCGATACGAATCTGTTTATTAAGATATTTTCTTCTGTTAAAAGCATAACATGCAACAAGTTCAAGATACTTTTCGCCGTTACTATCAATGTTAACCAAGAATAGTCCGCCAGCACTTGCTTCGAGGTATTTGACCAGGTTGCTGATGATCTGGCAGGTAAGTTCTTCAAAGTTGCCGGCATTCTCACGAAGGATCTCGCTGAAACGGGCAATACCCCGGGTTGACCAGTTCCTGCGTTCATCTTCTTCCTTTCTTTTTACTTCTTCCAGAGCAGCATTTTTCAGATCTTCCCTCATTCTCAGAAGTGAATTTCCAAGGACATCCCTCTCACTTAAAGGATGAAATTCACTGTTGTAGTTACCTTTTCCTATTTCCTGGGAGAAATTCGAGAGTGATTTAAGATTGCGGATTAATGTATTCAACGCAGTTGCCATTTGACCTACTTCATCTGCTCTTTCAGGCAATTTGGTTTCAGGCAGATCTCCCTTACTCATTTCAAAAAGGACTTTTTTGATTTTTTTTATCGGATTGACAAGGCTGCGGTTTAAAAGAATAGCAATAATCAATCCTATAGCAGCAATGGTCAACTGGATGATCCGGATATGATGTATATTTCCGGAACCAAGGAAAGCACCGATAATCAATGCGAGGATAATAATACCAAATCCGATACCGATCCTGAGTGCTATGGTGATTCTGAATTTCATAATACTACATACCAAAATTAGTTAATTATTTCTATTTAACATCTTGTGGGATTAAACCAAAGAATAGGTAACCATTATAAATTATTTACTGCATCCCTTAATTGATAAAGTGCTTTTTCGAGTAATGCTGCCGGGCAGGCTATATTCATTCTCTGGAATCCTTCTCCTTCTTTGCCGAATGTTACACCATCATTACAGCCTAATCCTGCTTTACGGATCATGAAATCCTTAAGTTTTGAATTGGGTATAGGAATATCACGCATATCCAGCCAGGCAAGGTATGTAGCTTCAGGAATGATTAACCTGATATCAGGAATATGCTGTTTCAGGAACTGGCCAAGCAATTCAAAATTGTGTTGAAGATATATCATTAATTGATCAAGCCATTGATCTCCAGAGGTATATGCAGCTTCCAGTGCCATATTTCCGAAAATGTTCCCGAGCCATAGATGGGCAGTCTCAATTTCAGTATTGAATTTTTCTCTCAGACCGCGATCAGGAATGATGACAACAGAGGTTGACAATCCTGCTATATTGAATGTTTTGCTGGGAGCAACACAAGTAATTGTGATATCCCTGAAATCGCCGGGCAGTGAAGCCAGGGGCTGATGCTTAAATCCTGGTAATATCAGGTCGGAATGGATCTCATCAGAAATGATTGTAATGCCATTTTTTCTGCAGATCATTGCAAGATCTGTGAGCTCCCCTGGAGACCAAATCCTGCCAACTGGATTATGAGGATGACAGAGTAAGAATAGTTTTGTTTTCTTGTCAATGATTCTTTCAAGGTTATCCAAATCCATAATATACCTGCCATTAACAAGTTTTAGAGGATTTGCCAGAACCTGCCGACGATTATCGCTGATAACTGAAAAGAAAGGATGATATACAGGTGGCTGGATTAAAACTTTTTCGCCTGGACGGGTAAAGGCTCTGACAGCAAAATGCAAGGCAGGTACAATACCAGGTGTGATAATGATCCATTCTTTTTCAACTAACCAGTTTTGACGTCTTTTATACCATTGGTTGATGGCGTTATAAAAATTGTCGGATCGTTTTGAATAACCCAGTATCTGATGAGAAGCTCTTTTACGGATCGCCTCCATGATAAAATCAGGGGTCCTGAAATCCATGTCGGCCACCCACATTGGGATCAGATCATTTGTACCAAAGTATTCCCAGGCAAAATCATATTTGATGCAATCTGTATTCCATCTGTCGATAATTTCATCAAAATTGTATTTTATCATATAAAAAAATTCAATTACTTAAAATAAAAGCTTTCGTGACCGGGGAAATAATATCTTTGTCTGGCAACCTCTTCAGGATAAATATAATAATCAACAGTTGCTTTTGAGGCAACTTTATTTTCATGGTTATATAATTCCACCTGTATTGTCGTTATCCGTCCTTCTGTTTTTACTAATTGAGCTTTCAATTTTACCGGGCCTTTATTTGTATAAACAGGTTTAAGATAATCAACAGTCATAGAAGATGTTACACCGCCAGTTCTGGCTTTGACATAGACGGTCCAACTGGCAATTTCATCCATCAGTGCAGCCTGAATACCGCCATGCAGAATATTTACATAACCCTGGTAATGCGCAGAAGGCTCCCATTCAGAGATCATATAATCTCCGTCTTCTGTAAAGGTCATCTTAAGTCCGATCGGATTATCCGGAGAGCATCCAAAACAGTCAAAGCCTTCCAGACCAATAAATGGATTGCGAATCTTTTTCATAAGACAAAGGATTATATTGACAAACTTAGTGATTTTTTCCCAGCACCGGGAAGAAGTCAGGAGCTAATGAGGCTGTCTATAAAGTTTTTAAAGGCTTCTCGCAGACCCTGTGAAATTTTTGCAAAGCAAAAATCCTGTAA
>CAZGOR010000044.1:0-15830 GCA_964527875.1 uncultured Bacteroides sp.
AGCTTTTAAAGGCTTCTCGCACCTGCCTGCCGAATCCGCAAACTGGCGGAGCAGGCAGGGATTAAGGCAGATATAAATGCAAATTCACGCAGAAATAATAAAGAACAAATCTGCATTTTGTAAAAATTGGTAGAATGATTTGCGAAAATCCGAGAAAATCTGCAAGAACTTTTTAAATTTAATCAAAGCATTATGTATATAATGAGTTATCAGTCTGAGAATTGGTATTTCCTAAGAGGATATTTTAAATAAAAGCTCCCTGTTCTTTTAACAGGTTTCTTAATGCTTCTGTATCAACTTCTTCAGGTATAGTGTTATTTTTAACACATAAAGCAGCTGCTGTGCCACCGGCCTGGCCAATGGCCCAGACGATAGGCTGAACCCTGAGTGAGGAATGAGCAGCATGATCTGCTGAAATACAACGGCTGGCAATAATCAGATTAATAACATTATTTGGAACTAAGCACCGGTAGGGAATCTGATAGTATGTGCCCGGTGCGAGGCTTTTTAATTCTGTGCCGGTTCCTGCAGGATTATGAATATCAATATTATAGGAGGCACATGCTATATCATCATCAAAATGTCTTGCCTCAAGTACATCTTCAGCAGTCAGGACATACTTTCCAATTACCCTTCTTGATTCGCGGACACCTATCTGTGTTCCCATTTTCATCAGATAAGAATTTTCAAATCCACTGATATGTTTTTTCAGGAATCTTACCATTTCATCTACCTGCTTTCTTCCTTCGATTTCCGCATCGGTCATTTGCCAGCTATCAAGAGCTGACTTTCCAATGATTCTTGTTGTGTTGAAATGGATGACATCCGGATGAACAGATTTAAAGTAAAGTACATCTTCTCTCGGATTATTTATTTCACCGCTTGCTTTGGCTTCATCATATAGTCTGAATATTTCTTTTTTATCAGGCATCATTTCAACGTTTACATTTGCCATCCGGAAACTTGCTGTCATCGGCTGGCATGCGCCATCACTTTCCCTCCCGATCTCAATCTGTGCACCTGCCCAGGCAGCGATATCACCATCACCGGTTGAATCAATAAACACATTGGCACTCAGATCTTCAACCCCTTCTTTATAAAAGACTCTGACAGCTTTAATTTCATTAACGGTTTTTAATACTCCAATGGCACTTGAATGTAAGAGCAGATCAACACCTGCATCAAGAACAAATCGGTCCAGGATCCACTTCATGGGTTCAGCATCAAAATGTGCCCGGTCGTCAAGGATAGCATTGTTCTCCTGAAGTATATCCAGGAATTCCTTGAAAAGGCCTTTGATGATGATTTGATCTCCTGCCTTATAGGTCATGTATGGATGGACCAGGGCAGCAGTTGCCATGCCTCCCAGGAATCCGTATCTTTCAACCAACAGAACCTTCATACCATTCCTTGCAGCAGCAATGGCGGCAGGTACGCCACCGGGACCACCCCCAATCACTATGACATCCCAGTGTTTCAGTTCTTTTTCTTCAGAACCATTACATTCTGAGAATCCTGAAACACCTGTAAAAATAACTCCGGAGGTAAACAGAGTTTTTTTAATAAAATTTCTTCTGGTATCCATGTTTATTAAATTTTATAGATTGAATTAATATTATCAGTTTTTCAGATACAATTTAAAGGTATAACATGTAATTTACAATTTATATTTTTATTGAGGCTGTCTAAAAAGTCTATTAAAACATTTAACCACAGAGGAAACAGAGATTAAACAGAGTTCACAGAGGTTTGATATTAAGAAAGTTACTTCTCTGCGGACTCTGTGGTTTATACTACTTTTTAGACAGTCTCAAATTGATATTTTGATCTTTAAATTTTTACATTATACTTGTAACCTGTAACCTGTGATCTGGAATTTGTAACCTTTTAATACACAATATCATGAAAGCAAAACTAACTATTTACATTTATTTGTTATTCATTTTTTGGCTTATCTGTCCATCTTTTATTTTTGCACAGGAACTTCAACCAATTAAGCTTACTGATCCGCAGAAAGAGGGAGGAAGGCCTTTGATGGAAGTTTTAAAGGACAGACAGTCGTCACGTGTATTCAGCAATGAAAGTTTGCCGCTTCAAACTCTTTCAAATCTGCTCTGGGCAGCATGGGGGATAAATCGTCCTGAATCAGGAAAACGGACGGCGCCATCGGCAGTCAACAGGCAGGAAATGGATATCTATGTTGCAACTGCTAAAGGTGTGTTTTTATATGATGCAAATGAAAATGTATTAATTCCGGTTATTGAAGAGGATATCCGAGCTCTTACAGGTACCCAGGATTATGTAAAGGATGCACCTGTAAATCTCGTTTATGTATCAGATTTTTCGAAGATGGGTGATGGGGAAGAGCATCAGAAGTTCGTAACTTCTTCTGCCAACACCGGGTTTATTGCCCAGAATGTTTACCTTTATTGTGCTTCGGAAGGACTTGCTACAGTTGTCCGGGGTTCAATCGATAAACCGGCTCTTGAGGCTGCAATGAAACTACGCCCGGAACAAAAAGTAATCCTTGCGCAAACGGTAGGGTATCCCGGAACGAATGAATAATTCACCGGAGATAAGTTAAAAGTTATAATATGTCTTCTATAATAGCTTATTGCGGATTGACATGTCATACATGCCCCATTTATCTGGCAACAAGGGAAAATGATAAAACAAAACAGATAAGCATAAGAATTGAGATTGCCAGGCTTTGTAAAGATCAATATGGAATGGAGTATGAACCGGAAGACATTAATGACTGCGATGGTTGCCGGACAGAAGGGGGCAGACTATTCTCAGGCTGTAAGGATTGTCAGATACGCAAATGTGCGATGCAACGAGGATATGAAAATTGTGCATGGTGTGATGAATATGTTTGCGAAAAACTCGAAAAGTTCTTTGTTATGGATCCTTCAGCTAAAATAAGACTTGATAAAATCAGAAATGGCTTTTTATAAAAAGCTGCGGGGACAAAATCCAATATATCACGTTCATGGTAAAATACTTTTCAAAATTCAAGATATATAGTTTATTTTTGTAAATAACAGTCAGTTAATATTCATGCTCCCAAAACTATATTTATTGAATTTAATTACAAAGGAGCACAAAGTACATTACAAAGTAACACAATGGAGTCTGATTTTAAACATTGGTGTTCCTTTGGGATACCCTTAGTGTACCTTTGTGGTAATAAGATATTACGAATAAACGTCCGGACTTATGTAATTAACAAATCAATCAAATTATAGGAGAAACTATGAAAAATTTTTATCAATTCATTATTTTATCCATAATAGCCCTGCTATTTGGTTGTACATCCAATGACTGGATATCATTGTTTGACGGTGCAACCCTGGACGGCTGGCAGGCATCTGAGAATGTGGATTCCTGGAAAATTGAAGATGGGGCTATTGTTACAAGCGGACCACGATCTCATTTGTTTTACGTTGACGATGTGAACGATCACGACTTTAAAAATTTTGAATTAATGGTTGACGTAAAAACAACAAAGGGCTCTAATTCCGGTATTTATATCCATACTGATTTTCAAGAATCCGGTTGGCCGGAAAAAGGTTATGAATGCCAGGTTATCAATTCCAATCTGGAAACAGAACCGGGTGGTTATGTTGAACATAAAATGACAGGCAGTCTGTATGCCATTCGTAACGTTTGGAAAACTCCTGTAAAGAATGGTGAATGGTTCAACTATCATATTGTTGTCCAGGGTAAGACAATACGGATCTATATTAATGATGACCTGATGGTTGATTATACTGAACCGGATAATACTTATCGACCTGAAAGCATGAACGGGCGCCTGCTGTCATCCGGCACCATTGCCCTGCAATGTCATGATCCCGGAAGCGTTGTTTATTACAAGAATATTAAAATTAAACTCTTGCCGGATGATATGGAGACTCCGGGTACTTCCCAGGATGATCCTGAATTTGAAGAAAAACTCATTAACCTTTCAGCCGATAATTTCCCGTTAATTGATCTGCATACACACCTGAAAGGAGGTCTGACAACAGACCAGGCCCTTGCACATGCCCGAAAATATGGATTTACTTATGGTTTCGCCGTAAACTGTGGTATAAAAATGGGATTTGAAACAGATTCGGCATTACAGGAATATATTAAAACTTATGAACAACCGCCGCATACTTATTTTGCCATGCAGGCAGAGGGCCGTGAATGGCTCGACCTGTTTTCAGAAGAAACTGTGGCTGAATTCGATTATGTTTTTACAGATGCTATGACCTGGACAAACGACAATGGTAAGCGTATGCGCCTTTGGATAAAAGAAGAAACAGAAGTTGGTGATCCACAGGATTTTATGGATCAATTGGTTGACCGAATTGAGAAAATACTGAACAATGAGCCTATCGACATTTATGTAAATCCGACTTATCTGCCCACTGAGATCAATGAAATGTATGATGAATTATGGACAACGGAACGTATGAACCGGGTGATTAAAGCTCTTGTTGATAATAGTGTTGCACTCGAGATTAATGCAAAACTAAACCTTCCCAAACCGGATTTTATAAAGCGGGCAAAAGCCAATGGCGTTAAATTTACATTTGGTACCAACAATGGTGGGCCAAATGATCTGGGGAGACTGGAGTACTGTATTGATATGGTAAAAGAGTGCGGATTAACGCCAGACGACATGTGGATACCGGGAAAATAATATATTAATTCTGTTCAAAAATATATATCCCGTTTCCGGTACCGATCCAAATTCTGTTCAGTGCATCACTCTCAATAGCAAATACACTTTCGATCGGGCAATCCGGATTGTCATCATAGTACCACTTCTGTCCGTTATAAACGGCAATTTTTGCATCACCCGCCGAGATAGATGCCCAGATATTTCCTTTTGAATCTGTATTCATCACCCCGACATATCCCAACGAATTACCATGTTTGTCGACAGGATTATTGATGGTACATTTTTCCCCATCAAATTGGATGATATTAGGTCGTGTTATATCCCACAAACTGGATAACATGTAATCTATTGATACTACAATAACATTATTTTTCCCAACTGCAATATCTCCAAAATAATATGGTTGGAAACCCAGGTCAGAATCGCTAAATATTGTCCATTTACCATTTCTGATTTTAGCAAGGCAAGCACCATTTACAGATTCACTGATTGCTAAACATACATTATTTTCATTATCTATGACTATGTCTTGTATTGAATTACCCGGCAATGGTGAATTCTCAGGAGTATAGGATTTCCAGTTAATATCATCAAATGACATCAATCCACCTTCTCTGAATCTGCAAGAAGATAGCCATACGACATTATTCTTATCAATATCAATTGCCCAGACAATATCTTCGAGCAAAGGAGAATTACTGGTATTAAATCTCTGGAATGACTTTCCATCAAATTTTATTAATCCTTTCGTGCCGAGCCAGATATTGTCATCATGATCAACTCTCAGGTCCCATATTACCAGATTATCCGGGAGGATCGAATTTTTCGAGTTAAATATTGTAGCTGATACGCCATTATATTTTATCAAACCCTGCTTAAATGTACCGATCCAGGCATTTCCTTTACTGTCAAAATCTATAGCTGTTACAAAATAATCAGTCAAAATATGTCCCGAGATGTTAAACGTAATTTCATCAGAAATCAGCTGTCCCTTTTCACGACTTAGCTGTTCCTTTTCACAAGATATGCTGAGAATACATAGCAAAACAATGGTAGTAGATGTAAATTTGTTCATAAGTAATCTGTTTTGAATTTCAACTGTCCAGGTAATTTGATTTCATTTTTATAAATAAAACAACCTGACCAAGCTTGAAAATATTACATTCAAGTATACTCAGCCAATCAACAAATCCCGTTCATTCCTGAGTCATAATTGGAAAAAATTATAATACTCAGATGATATAATAAAGGAAAAGGTTGCGTGTAATTAATCATATGATCTTTTCAGTTAATATAAATTTTTACGTGAAAAATGAAACGGAATACAATAATAACCGTTTAAACTGATATTAGATCAAAAATTGAAGAACATGAGAACAATATTCAGTTTAAAATTTATGATGGCTGTATTTGCAGCAGTGCTAATAGTAATGATGATAACAAGTTGTCAAAAGGATGATGAAGAGGGTGATCAGCCGGAACTACCACCTGTTGAATCCCTTCTTATGGATTTCTCTAATTTTGATGATTCCTCTGATACACTGACAAGCCGGAAAGCGGTCGAAACATATCGTAACTGGGGTCATGCTTTCGGAACGGTTGCTTTCTGGAATATTATAGCAACATGGACTATAGGATTACCTGTTATGGCTTATGCAGAAGCTTTTAATCAGGATCCTGTTTACCTTGGTGAAAACTCCTGGCAATGGGCATATGAGGTTACTGTAGGTCAGGTAGATTATTCAGCCAAACTCATATCCAAACGAATATCCAATGGGGAATTTACCATGGAAATGCTGGTGACCAAGTCTGGTGCGGATGGATATGAGGATTTCAAATGGTTTGAAGGAACGGTCAGATATGACCGGACCAGTGCTTCCTGGATCTTATATGAGAATCCTGATAATCCCAACGAATTAATATCGGTTGATTGGGAGAAGGACTGGGAAGCTGATACATCTGTCATTACATATACCTATATAAGACCCGAAGCTGTAGAATACGAGGATTTCATTGAGTATGGAATTACCAATAACAGTCCATATGATGCTTATTATATTGTTTCGGTCTCAACCAATACAGTGGAGATAGAATGGAACCGGACAACCAGGGAGGGAAGGATTAAGAATCCAATGAATTTCGGTGATAGTGACTGGCATTGCTGGGATGAGAATTTGATGGATATTGTCTGTCAATAAGAACAGAAGATTCATCACAAAAATTAAAGGGCCGTCAGGCCCTTTTTTATTTTGGATAATATTATGACAATCCTTAAATAATAAATAAGTGTTATATAACATATTGAATTTAGAATGATAATTAGGTGGGTACGGGATTAATGATTGGATCCTTTATAATGATCCAGTCGCTTTAAATGACTGGATCACTTAGCGAAGCTGTATCCAGCCGTATAAGTTATAATTTTATAAATCAGATAATTAGTGTATTTTAGCCGTCCGGTATCCAGTCCATATTATGCCGACTGCAAACAAAACAATTCCGATGATCCGGATAATTTGTTGAAGAGGGCCGAATAAAAGACTAAGTCCAAAAAGAGGAGCACCTACAATAACCATTTGAATGCCGAAAGTAGGAAGTTCATCTATCAGTCTGCAGGCAATACCTAGTAACAAATAACCCAGACCGAAAAACAAACCGCCGGTAATCATTACTCCGATGAGTGGTTTATTTGTATACAATGGACCATCAAATAACAATAGATTAGAATTGGTGTCAACAAGAATTTTCCATACGAATGTTTCCCAGAGTAACTGACCTCCTAACAGAATCAATCCAAAAATTGCTAGAATGAAACCTGCTGTGCCAAACTGTTTTTTAATTTCAATTTGCATGTAATGCAAACCTGTCAAACCGACAACACCAAATAGTGTACTGCAAACTCCCAGTGCATTAACCCATGTCCAGTCAGGATCTGAAACCAATGGGACAATAGAGTTTTTTAGTTCACTAATGGGTAGTGTTATACCATAAATAATCCAGTATATCAAGAAGATTGATCCAAAAATCATATTAAAAACACCCGATAATCTGATAAAAGCTTTCATACGTTGTAAGAATATCTGTTTTAAAGAACTAATTTATTAAAAATATTCTTTAATTTGATAAATCTCCAGGTGTTTAAAACGCTTAGAGATTTATAAAACCGACGCTGTCCATGCTCCACGCTCTATGCTCCATGCTATTCACATTATTCTCTTGCCAACATAGGATTATTATATGATATTTTTTGATCCAGCTCAAAATCATAAAGTGTCAGCATTCTCAAGTTATAATAAGCCAACCAGTAAGATTCAAGTGATGACATATAATCTCGTTTGGCTTCTTCACGTTCGGCGAGAGATATGTTGAGATCCGTGATACTGATTTCACCATTCTGAAATTTCTTCAGTGAGATCAGGTAACCATTTTCTGCTACTTTATCTGCTTCTTCGGCAGTAACCAGCTGGTCTTTTAACAGGCTGAACTGCTCCACCTGCACGATCACTTCACGTTCAAAATCCTGCATATCTTTCTGAACATCATAAAGAACAAGTTCTCTTTCTGATTCAGCCAGTTTAACCTGTGATTCCGACCGGCCCCAATCAAGTATAGGGACACTGAGAGATAACTTTAGCATACGTTGTTTTTCCGCATTTTCATAGACCCCTCCAAGGTCATCCGCGCTGTTTGAAAGACCGTAACTTCCTGATAATGTTGCACTGATTCCGCTATTACGTTTAGCCTGGGTAAGCTGCCTGTCTGCCTCAATGATCCGGCGATCACATTCCAGGGTTTCTTTACGGTTGGCCTTGGCCTCTTCAAGGGCTTTTTCAGAATCAATATCAAATAATACCATGTTCAATGGAATGATCAATTCTATTTCCTGATCCTGTTCGAGTCCAATATAAGATTTTAACTCGAAGTCAGCATTTTTCAGATCCATCCTGGCTTTATTCAACGCTTTCTGTGCATTATAAACAGACAGCTTTATCCTGGAAAAATCATTTTCGGATATCTTGCCGAGTTCCTGACGGGTTTCAGCAATTTTGAGATTATCCTGACTGTTTTTGAGATTACTTTCTGCAAGACTATAATTTGTTTGTACCTTCAGGTATCTGAAAAACCTGGATGTTGCCCTGAGAGAGATCTCTTCAATGTTTTCAACAAATTCTCTTTGTGCTCCTTCATAAACCAATGGTTCTGTCTTTTTAGCCCATTTCATCCAGTTATATGCTAATATTGGTTGCACAAAACCAATCCTGAAAGGACTACCTGAAAAGTCAACGTAATCGTTATTGAAATCCTGTACCCGGTAAAGAGAAGTAGCTGCATATACATATGCGCCCGAGATGGGAATTGACTGGCTTAAGGAGATCTGGGCGGAGGCTTGTGCGTTTGATACCTGTCTGAACTCAATGTTCCCTTCAGGTTGTACAACGGGGGTTGTGGAATGTTCATAATTTGGCAGATCTCCTGTAAATGTAAGCTGTGGCCTGAACCTGGTCTGAAAATTCTTCCATCTCCAGTAATAATTGACATTTCGGTTCTGAACATATTTTATTGATGATGAACGAGTAATGGCCATATCAACCACATTTTTCAAACTCAGTTTTATTTTTTCACTTTCTGATTGAGCAATACAGGAATTATCAAAAATAAAGCAAAAAAAAATTACTATTGAAGTATACAAAAAAGTTTTCATTGGATTTTATGGTTTATAATTAACGAATTTCAATTTCTTTGATTCTGCGGAATGAAGGGATATCAGAAATAATAAGCTCTTCACCTTCTTCCAGTCCTGAAATGATCTCGACATATTCCGATCCTTTCAGACCTGTGATGATCTCCCTGCGGACAGCTTTGCCGGGTTCCAATACAAAAACCTCATGTCTGTCACCCCTGCCAAATATGGGTTCTATTTTTGTTCGAAGAACACTGTCTTTCTGATTTTGCACAATGTGTATTTCGATATTCTGATTTGGAATGAGTTTTTCATGACTGCTTCGTTCCAGAAAAACATCAAATTGCAGCATATTATTTTCAATCAATGGTTTGATGTTACCGATCCTTCCTGATAAATTTTCTTCATCAATTACTGCATATACTGCACCACCTGTTTTAACCAGATCTGCAAATTTTTCATCCATAGATCCGTTAATCTTGAATGAGGTAAGATCAGACATACGAACAAGCAGCTGATCGGCATTTATTTTTTCTCCTTCATTGCCATAAACAGCAAGTACTATTCCGTCGGAAGGTGTTCTTACATTCATTTTTTTCAATGTTTCCTGTTTTTCTTCCAGTACTTTCTCCTGCATTCCGATCTCCAGCAGCAGACCTTCTTCTTCAGCTTCGAGCTGCTGCAAGCGGATAGAGTTCTTTTCAAGGATCATTTCCAGATCTTTTTCAGCAAGTGCCAGCTCCTGCTTTGTTTTTTCATACTGGGCCGGGGAAATACCTCCTACCTCAAGCAATTGTTCCTGGTCAATAAGCTCGGATTTTAATGATGCAATCCTAAGTTTCTTAACCTCTACATTGTAATCCAGATCAACCCTTATACTGCGTGCATTAAGCCTGTTCCTGCGTAGATTATTTCGTTTAACTTCCAGCTGATCTGTCAGTCTTTCAATTTCGTCCTCAATACTTTTTGGATCAAGCATCAGTATGATCTCACCTGCTTTCATACGACTGCCTGCAGGCTGGAGGATCCGGATCAACACACTAGTCGCAGGACTTAGTATGACCACTTCATTTCCTGGTACAACAGTCCCTTTTGCCGGAGTTGAAAGGATAACCGATCCCCTGTCGACGCGTGTTGTTTCAAATTCCCCGGGATGCAGGGCCGGAGTGACCACGAACCTGACTCCGGTGTAAATTAATGCAGCAAGGATCACCCCAACTATAACAATGAGAATGATGTAAATCGTTTTTTTATTTTTCATTTTTAATAAGAAATTGTTTATCGAATGATAGAACCAATAATGTTACTATTAATTGATATACAAAGTGTTCCGGAATACCGTAAACTTAGTAAAGTATATTATAGATCAGGTTAATAGCCAATTCTCCAAAGGGGGCTTCCAGACAATTGCAAAACAAGTTGCAATGCATTTCAGTTATCACTGAAACAGGAACAATAAAACTATATTATTTTATAGTTATCTCCTAAAAAAACAGATACAAGATTTGAAAAAACTGATATGAAATTCAATCTTAATACCAGCACCCATTGCCCCCTATTCTCTGTTTTATGTCCTTCTTATTAAATTTCTCCTCATCATATTACTTTTTAACAAATAAATATTTTTTACATTTATATAGAAAAACCATAACATTCTATATAGATATATGGACTCAAAAAATCTTTAATTTATAATAATTAATGAATTAGTTAACCAACAAATAAAAACGAATACCATGAACCTTAAAACTCTTGTAGTATTTATGTCACTTTTATTAATTATTGTTTTCAATGGTTGCCAGACGCAAGTGAACTTTGAAAAAACAGACAAGGGTGTAAAACTTATTTACCCGGAAGCTACACTATGGGTGGATTTCATTACACCAGAGATTGTGCATGTATTTTTTGCACAAGCTGATACAAACTCGAAAAATAGCTTAATTGTCAGTTATGATGAGGATATCAATTTTGACTGGTCTTTGGATGAAGAGGATACAGACGTCGTATTGAAATCCGGGAAACTCATTGTGAGAATTGAAAAGAAATCGGGTAAAATCTCGTATTATGATGAATCTGGTAATCCAATTTTAATAGAAAAGGAAGGGGGTGGAAAGACAATTGAGAAAGCAACCATTCAGGGTGAAGAGACCTGGCATGCCAGACAGCAGTTTGAAACGGATGACAATGAAGCTATTTATGGACTGGGACAGCATCAGGACCGCCTGATGAACATAAAAGGTTATGAAATAGACCTTTTTCAGCAAAATATCCAAACATACGTTCCATTCCTTATTTCTTCGAAGAATTATGGAATCCTTTGGGATAATTACTCCTTTACGAGGTTTGGTTCTCTGGAGGAAAGCAAATCTCTTACTGGTGATTATTTGATCAATAAAAACGGAGATAAAGGTGGTTTGACTGCTGGGTTTTTCAATGACCGGCATTTTCAGCAAAATGCTGATGTGCCGGAAGATATTTCACAACTGGCCGTACCCATTGAATTACCTGAAAATTATGCAGATCAAATTCTGTCGGCAAGATGGAGCGGAAAACTGATTGTGCCGGAAACAGGTGAATACCAGTTTTTTAACCAGGGACAGATGGATTTTAAAATGTGGATTGATGGCAAACAGGTAACTGACTATTGGGCTTCCTTCCTTGAAGAAAGGGATGAGACAAGATTAATTCTGGAAAGTGGAAAGGAATATGACATCACAATTGAATTCTGGAGGGAGAATGAGGCTCAAAACATGTCTCTCACATGGCGAACACCAGATATGAAGGAGCCTTATCTTTCACTATGGTCAAAGGCGGGAGATGGGATTGATTATTATTTTGTCTATGGTAAAAATCCTGATGGGGTCATTGCCGGATACCGTTTGCTTACTGGTGAGGCTATCATGCTTCCAAAATGGGCCTATGGTTTCTGGCAGTGCAGGGAACGCTATAAAACCCAGGATGAAATTATCGGTATTGTGAAAGAGTTCAGGAAACGCGATATCCCTCTTGATAATATTGTGCTCGACTGGCAATACTGGAAAGAGGATCAGTGGGGATCACATGAGTTTGACGAGACACGTTTTCCTGATCCTGCAGGAATGATGAAAACCATCCATAACCTGAACGCAAGATTGATGATATCAGTCTGGCCAAAATTTTATTTGAATGCGGAAAATTTTAAAAAACTGAATGATGCCGGATTTATGTATCCATATAATGTAAAGGAAAAGACAGAAGATTGGCTTTCACACCCTTATGCATATTATGATGCCTATAACCCGGAAGCCAGAAAAATGTACTGGGACCAGCTGAATAAGCATATCTTCAGCAAGGGTATTGATGCCTGGTGGCTGGATGCTACGGAACCCGAAACACGCAGCAACCAGACTGCTGATGAGATGGCTGAAAGGATGAATCCAAACTGGTTCGGGACAGGTGCTGAATACCTGAATGCATATCCATTATTCGCCTGCAAAGCAGTATTTGAAGGTCAAAGAAGTGTAAAGCCTGATCAAAGGGTATTTATTCTTACCCGTTCGGCTTTTGCAGGTCAACAGAAATATGCAGGCACTACCTGGTCGGGTGATGTGACTGCTCAATGGTCGACATTCAAAGCTCAAATCCCTGCAGGACTGAATTACTGCATGTCTGGATTACCTTACTGGACTACTGATATCGGGGCATTTACGGTACCCTATGAAGGTGGTAATCAAAATGAAGAATACCGTGAATTGTTTACCAGATGGTATCAGTTTGGTGCTTTTTGTCCATTGTTCAGGGTTCATGGTACAAGTACTCCACGTGAAATATGGCATTTTGGTGGTCCGGGACATCCTGCCTATGAATCTCAGATGATGTTTGAAAAACTGCGGTATGCCCTGATTCCATATATTTATTCGATTGCTAATGCGACTCAGTTTGAACATTATACCATAATGCGTCCACTCGTGATGGATTTCCAGGTTGATATTAAAGTCTATGATATACCGGATCAGTATATGTTCGGTCCGGCTTTCATGGTTTGCCCTGTAACAGATTACAAAGCAAGGAAACGCACAGTATACCTGCCTGAATGTGAGGGATGGTATGATTTCTGGACGGGCAAATTCTATGATGGGGGGCAGGAGATTATGGCAGATGCACCATATGAAAAAATGCCTCTCTTTGTGAAAGCAGGATCAATTATTCCTTTCGGACCTGAAATACAGTATACAGATGAAAAACCAGCAAATCCGGTAACTTTATGGGTTTATGGCGGTAATGATGGTCATTTCACGATTTATGAGGATGACGGATTGACCTATAATTATGATGAATTGAAAGAATTTCTGACAATACCTATAGATTATAATGATGAACCACAAAGTCTGGAAATACATGACCAGACAGGTGAATATCCGGGATGCCTGGAAAAAAGAAAATTTTATGTTGTCTGGATAGATCAGGATAATCCTGTAGGATATAACCCGAAAGTAAAAACAAGCCAGGAAACGATATTTGAAGGTCAAACCGTTACCATGAGTAAAAAATAAAATCGAAGCCCGCTAATTATCGTGCAGGATACACCATTCTTTAAAACGATTCCTCATGATATTTACTGGAAGGATTTCTGCCTGCTTAAAGGTTTAATTATAAATTTTACTTTGCAGGTTCCTGACATGTGAATCTTGCGAGCATTATCTGATTTCATACGGAGGATGCTCCACCTTTACAGGCGGGTTTTCTTCCAGCATTTTCAGCACCTCCTCAATTCCTCTCTCTAACTGAGGATCAATTCCTTTTGCAAGTTGTGAAGGGTCATCCACAACTTCGATATCAGGTTCCACTCCATGGCCTTCTGCAAACCATTCTCCCTCTTTACCGAAGATCCTTCCAGAGGGGACAGTGTGATATCCCCCGTCGATCAGGCTGTGACCTATGGCGGGACCGATTAATGCACCCATTGTCCGCAGGCCAATCACCGGCCCAATACCCATATTTTTAAAAGCATAGGGTAACGCATCACCGCCTGAGCCACTCCAACCGTTGATAAGCATTACTTTTGGGCTGGTATTTGCTTTGAGTGGCTGAGAGTCGTTCTGGCCATTCCTGTAGTTTAAATAAAGAATAACAGGACGCTCCAGCAAAGTGAGAAAACGGTCGGGCAGGTCGCCACCAGCATTGAAGCGTTCATCAATGATAAATCCATCTTTGTTGATCTGGGCATAGAACTGCCGGACCAGCTGGTTCTGTCCTGAACTGCTTGTGTTAGGCATATAGATATATCCAATCCGTCCTTTTGATGATTCATCAACGCGTAGCCGGTTCTTTTCCATCCATTCAAGGTTTCTGAGCATGGATTCATTTCCCAGGGTTTCGACAATAATATCCCTGGCTCCTTCTGCTTCAGGTTTGTCATTTACCTTTAATAAAACAGTTTTTCCTGCCAGTCCCTGAAAGGCACTGTAAGGTTCTTTGTCGGTTTCAATCCTGACACCATTAACAGCCAGGATATAATCTCCCTCTTTGATATTAATTCCCGGCTCATCCAGTGGGGATATGGTTTCATGATCCCATGGTGCACCCCTGATGATCTTGTTAATTTTCCACGTACCATTATCCAGCGACCAGTCTATGCCAAGCATGCCAACACTTTTATGTTCTGCTCGTTCTTCATCACCACCACCAACATATGTGTGCGATGAGTTCAGTTCACCAATAAGTTCCATCATGATATGATTTAAATCAGTCCGTGTAAAAGCATTATCAACCAGTTTGCCATACTGTTCATGTATCAGATTCCAGTCGACTCCATGCATGTTAGGATCATGAAAATAATCGCGATATTTCCGCCAGATATCATTGAATATTTGCTTCCATTCGGCGCGGGGATCCAGCATCATCACCATCTCATCAGTCCGGAGCTTTGTCTTAATCTGCTGACCGGGTTTAGGTTCGATAATACCATAACTTCCTGACTGGTTGACAAGTATTTTTTCTCCGTTTGATGTCAGCACATAATCACTGATATTGTCAATAATGGTTTCTTCTTTACGTTCTTTCAGGTTATAACTTTCAAGGCTTCTTTTTCTGTCAGCTGAACCTGACCGGGGATTTTTCATGTAGATCACCCGACCTGAAACAGCTCCTAATTTACCGTAATTACCTGCATCAGGAGAAAGAAGTACAAGCCGGCGTTCAAAGTCATCTGCATCTATTTTGAGTTCCTCAACTATTTCCTTTCCGGATTCATCTTTTTTGTCCTCTTCTTTTCCTTTTTTCTTTTCATCCTTATCTTCATCTGCTTTCTTTTCCGTTTCTTTCCTATCATTGGTTTCCACTTCATCATTCCTGGGGGCAAGGGGAGATGGTACATCTTTACGAAGTGAAACAGCTGCTATCCGGGTAATATTTGGATAGACCCATGTTTCATCGATCGCACTGCCGAGGGGTGAAAAATTACGATCAGTATAAAAATAAAGGTATTTGCCATCG
>CAZGOR010000045.1:0-15803 GCA_964527875.1 uncultured Bacteroides sp.
TAAAATATTCAATTGAAATGGTATCCGGGGATTGATAGGCAGTATCAATCTGACTGTAAGAAACTGAACCCAATAAGAGAATAACTGCTAATATTTTAACCTTAAAATAATGCATGAAGAAAGAATTTATAGATTTATTTTATATCGGTACTTAATAAAATTTTATTTAATATTCAACTCAAAATTCAACCCCTACACAATTTTGTAAACTATAACATTTACCACGTTAGCTATAGCTATCAGCAATTGATTCAGCAACATTAATGATTTGCTGTCTATGTGCCTCTGATACACTGCAATCCCGATGTTTTAGTCTTGGCTTAAACGGTAAATGTTTCAACAGTTTCCTTCTTCTCCTCACTACCTTCTCCCATTTTCTCTTTCTTCTTCTCATTCACTGTTCTCTCCCCCTATAACTTATTCCTGTATATACAGTTCTTCGCATCACAAATATCGCAATTATTAGGTTGCTTTTCAACATTTTTACCGATACCTATGATTCCACTAACTGTTTTAATGGGATTCGTCATACAATTTTCTGACAATGTTACATTACATGGTTTATCCGGAAAAAGAGAGAAGAGTTTTTTTGATCTGTAACCGGCCAGCCGCAATAACCCGGACTATATCTGCTGGTAATTTTAAGTTCATACTGTTTCATTTCTATTTCGATTGATTCCTGCATTTTATCAATGGCTGTTTCAACAACGAGTGAACCAATAACATCATAAATATAACCTTTAACCGGATCTGATCCTACAAGATATTTTCGTGCCTGGAGCTCAATTCCTTTACCGGCTATGAAAACAAACAAGAAAATATATTTTGAACCCCTGATATTTTCTGTTACAACTTTACCTGTTTGAAAAATGTTACCATTGATCCTGATTATATGCTTGTTATTCAGAGCAGCAGTGTTTTTCAGAATAAGATAAGTTCCTTTGATATCAGTATAATTCTAAGCTGTTAATAAGACTGAATGGATCAATTCAGGAACCGGATCCGGAGCGGTACCGGGAGGATATCCCATTATTTTTTCGATCAGTTTTGGTGTAATTCCCAGTTCGGAAAATGTATATGTCAGAATGAATGGATTATTCACAAGGTGTGATTACGAACTTTTTCAGCGATTTGTCTGATATGCTCAGGAGTTGTTCCGCAACAGCCTCCTATAATGTTTACACCGGCATCGATGAGTTGTGATACATAACTTGATGTTTCCTCTGGTGTTTCCTCAAATACTGTCTGGCCTTTCAGGTATTTGGGCATTCCTGCATTACCATAAATGATAATTGGAATTTCAGCATTTGCTTTCCGGAGCTCTTTGGCAATGTCAACCATACCTTTTGTTCCGTTTCCACAGTTTGAACCGATAATATCTGCTCCTGCGGCGATCAGTTCTTCGGGAATTTCAGACGGAGAAATACCCATTATGGTCTTATAATCACCGGAGGTTGTCTTTTCGAAAGTCATCGAACAAATAATTTCGCAACTGGTATTCTCCCTTGCTGCTTTTACAGCAATCAAAGCTTCTTCCAGATCCGACATGGTTTCAACAATGATTGCATCCGCACCTCCTTTTTCAAGTGCAATGGCCTGTTCTTTAAAGGCATTATATAATTCTTCAGGTTTAACTTCTCCCATCATAAGAATAATGCCTGTTGGTCCAACAGAACCCAGCACATGATTATCGGTTCCGGCTGCCTGTCGTGATATTTTTGCCGCTGCTTCATTGATTTCCATAGTCTTTTCAGCCAGGCCATATTGTTTAAGTTTAAAGCGATTGCCCCCGAAAGAATTGGTTTCGATCATCTCAGCACCGGCAAGGATGTATGACCTGGCAATATCAAGCACATCATCAGGCTTATTCAGGTTCCAGCTCTCGGGACATTCCCCGGGCTTCAGCCCCTTCTGGTGTAAAAATGTGCCCCATGCCCCATCAGATATGAGTATTTTTCCAGACCGTATTTTATTTACAATTTTATCCCTCATGCTGGATTGGTTTTTTTATATAAGTGCATTTATGTATTCAATTGCTCCCTGTGGATCAGGTGAGTAAAAATCGGCACCTATTTCTGCACGGAAATCATTATTTAATGGTGCACCACCAATAATAATCCTTTGCTCCGGATATTTTTCTTTTATTGTGCTCACAATTGTTTCCATGTTAACCATCGTGGTCGTGAGCATGGCTGAAAGTCCCAAAATACTACCCGGATGATCTTCAACAGCTTTGATAAAACGGTCGGGAGAAACATCCACTCCAAGATCGATTACTTCCCATCCTGCACCTTCAATCATCATACTAACAAGATTCTTACCTATGTCATGCAGGTCACCGGCAACGGTTCCAATGACGAATTTGCCTTTTCGCATAACATCTCCTGATAAGAAAAAGGGCTTAATATGCTCCATGGCTGTGCTCATAGCTTTTGCTGACATCAATACCTGGGGTACAAAAATTTTGTTCGCCTTGAATTTAATACCTACTTTCTCCATACCGGGAATCATGCCTTTCTGAAGAATATCATTGGCTGAAATACCATGATCCAATGCTGCTTTTGTATATTCATCCGCACCATCCTGACCCTTCAGGTCGGGAGGATAAGGGGATTCTTTGTTAATCTTTCCGAATTCAATGCAGTGTGCAATTTTTTCAAGAATTTCACTCATGAGAATAGAATTTTAATTTCATCTAAAAATAATCAAATCCTTTTGACTATTGATCATAAAAAAGATTAATGATTCATGATAGCTTTCGAAAAATCAATTTATTGCATATTTCATTGCAATTAAATTTTCCAAAGGAGTATCGCGTGTAGTCTCACAGCCGCCAGATAAAATAAATCTCGAATAATTCTGATCCTCCATTAATTGTTGTGATCGCTTTTTAACCTCTTCCGCACTTTTTTCCTGTATAATTGAAACAGGATCAAGATTACCGCAAAGGATCATATTGTCTCCGCATTTTTCACGTGTTGTGTTGAAGCTAACCATCCAGTCGAGATCCAGAATATCTATTCCTGTTAAAGCCAGTTCGGGCAACAGGTGTGTGATATCTCCGCATATATGGAGTTTGGTAAATGCACCAAGGGAATGTATATATTCTATGATTTCCTGATGCAGGGGCAGGACAAAGGTATGATACGTTTCGGGATCAATCTGTGAACAGATTGCATCTCCGATTCCTATTACAAGGCATCCTGCTTCGACCTGTGCTTTTGCAAAGTCTTTTGCAGTAATGATGTAAATATCCATCAACATGCATGCAAAATCAGATTCCATCAGTAGTTTGAAAAGTATGTTGTTGACACCTGCAAGATTAGCTGCTTCAGCAAGCGGACACTCAATCCAGCCGATAATGGGTATATCATTATCAAGTAATTTCTGATAATATTTCCCTGCCATGATCCTGTCATAGGTCCTTTCAGATTTATATACATTTGGATTTTTAAGATTCTCTATATCATTCATGTTCAGAAATATAGGATCGCATACAGGATTATGATTGCCGAAAAATTCGATTTTACCACAAAATGCAGAGGTTTCCCTGAAAGGATCAGATATCAGTCCTACTGCATCATGGTCTATCAACTCCAGACATTTGATATTTGATTCAACAAGTACCTTGTAATCTGTCATGAACTCAGTGTAGGTACAATCGTTCAACCTGGCAGTAAACTGCATAAGGATCGGAAGGAACAATACTTGTTTTGAAGGTTTGTTTTTATTGATTAAGAAGCTATGTAAATCGGAATGTTTTGACATCCTTATATTTTAAATATCTTTCTAAAATAATTAAAAACTATTGTAATTAATACATCTCAATATTAGAAATAACAGGGCAAGCCTTTGATTTAATAATTGTAAAACGTACTTTATCGGTTGTAACGCATGGAAATCTCAGAATGCGTTTATACCCGATGGTAGTTTCTGAAGCAAGTTCTGTCCATTGATCATTCACATAAGCTTCAACTGTAAATTCCTGTACTCTTTGTCCTAATGGAATGTATTCCTGCACAAGGAAGCGCCGGATTTCTAACGGTTCTTCCAGATCAATGATTATTGAAGCACTGGAGACATTGTCATCGGTCGTCCAGTAAGTCTCTTTATTGTTATCGTTTACATTTGAAGATTTAAACTTTGTTGAATTACCACGAACATTTGAAGCCCTGGTTTTTTTATTACTTGCCAGCTCAACTGCAAAATCATCATTTATTGCTTTAGCCATTTTCATTAGTTGTGTTGCATCTTTTTCATGTATTAATCCACGTTTGTCAACCGGGATATTAAGCAGTAACGAACCATTACGGCCAACAGACTGGTAATAAATATCCATTAATTCAGGAAGGGTTTTAACCAGGCTGTCTTCGGATTCATGGTAGTACCATCCAGGGCGGATTGACACATCAACTTCTGCAGGCACCCAGTGTGTGCCGTCTTCATCACCGGTCTGTAATTGTTTGGCACAGTTACATCCGGGATAATATTCAGCTCTGCGTAAAAGACTCCAGTTAGTTTTGTTCACCCAGCCCTTTTCATTTCCACACCAGCGAATATCAGGTCCTGCATCGCTAAACATACAGGCATCCGGTTGAAGTTCACGTACTAATTTGTGCGTATTTGGCCAGTCATAATATGTTTTACGATCAATCAGCCTGGTCTCATTCGCACCACCATAATAACCTGTACCACCATTGGCACCATCGAACCATACTTCGAATATCTCTCCATAATTGGTTAGAAGTTCCCGCAGCTGATTCCGGTAATATGTGATATATTCCGGCTTTCCATAATCTTTATGGTTTCTGTCCCACGGAGACAGGTAAATACCCATCTTCAAACCATATTCTTTGCAGGCATCAGCCAGTTCCCTGATCACATCACCTTGCCCGTCTTTCCACAATGAATTTTTAACCGAATGTCCAGTATACTCAGATGGCCACAGACAAAATCCATCATGATGTTTAGCAGTGATGATAATACCTTTCATGCCTGCATCTCTGCAAACTTTTACCCATTGCCGGCAATCAAGATGAGTTGGATAAAACAATTCAGGGCTTTCATCACCAAATCCCCATTCCTTATCAGCGAATGTATTCATATTAAAGTGCACAAAAGCATAAAACTCCATTTCTTGCCAGACAAGCTGTCGTTCCGATGGCAGCAGTCCGTAAGGATCAGGCGGGGGTGTTTGTTTGCAAGTTGCCAGGGTAAAAATAATACCAAGTAATGTGACGGTTAGATCAGGTTTCATAATAGCGTGATTTTATCTGATTTTTTTGGTTAGTATATTGCAAATGTAATAATTGTCACCATTGTCGCAATGTTCAATGAGACTGTTTATTCAGGAGCGAAGCGAACTGAATGAACAAAGTCGAACTCCTGCCAGCCGGCAGGCTGGAATCCCGAGAAGCGAAACGAATCGGGGGTAGCAATAGTAACAATAGTCCCAATTATTGCAGCGGTAAAAATGGGAGTTGCAATGTTAACAGTGAAAGAAGACAAAGATTAAGGAAGTGTAAAAGTTCTGCCGGTTGTTAACCGGGGCAAATGATTCCTGCCCGCCCGTACCGATCGGTACGTTCGGTAAGGGTTTTATGTTCCTGGTTCCTGGTGTGTGTGAGTTCGGGTGTGGGAATACTCATCCGATGACTCCGGGTCATCGGATAAATATTCAAAATTTTATCAGATAACATTTAAATCATAGATGACATTTCTCTTCCTGAGATACTCCATAATAAATCTGTAATTTTTTTCCTGGCGGCAAATAAATTCAGGTGGACATATTCCCGGGAAATGGAAATGCTGACCAAGTATCAAATTTGACACTGCCGCGCAGGTATAACCGGTTGTTCTGGACATGGACAATGTTTCAGATGTCTTATCATATTCATCATAGAGGTCGTAGATATACTCATTGTATATACCATTTTCATAGCCCTTAATGATGATCTTCATGATTGTAAAATCACCTTCACCCGGTTTTAATTCCCATATTGGGAACAATAACTTTGTTGTCAGATCAATGGGCCGGATTTTTTTACCATTGACCTCGATTTCATCATAAGAGAAAAAACCTGTTTCCCGAATGACTTTGATATAATCTGTAGTTCCGGGAAAACGCAGTGTTTTTTCAACCATGTTTGGAATATTCATCGTTTTAAGGAGCGATCTGAGTCCATCTGAATTCCATGCTTCCAGTTTTCCGATCCGGTTAAAATCAAGTGATTCAATATCAGAAAGAGCTTCCTTTATGACCAGCCGTCCATTTTCCATATATCGGGCTGGTCGGGTGTATTCCTCAATCACATCGAGAGGGGAGAAGACAGCTTTATATTGAAAAGGCCATTCACGAACAAAAGGAAGTCCCCCAACATAACATTTGAAACTATCAATTTTCATTCTGTTATTGTGATAGCCCAGAATAAGATTTCCCATGCCAGGTGCAACACCACAGTCGACTACAGCAGTAACGTTATTCTTACGGGCCAGATCATCCAGTTTGAAATAATCTTGGGGCATAAATGAAATATCAACAATATTTTTACCTTCCCGTATAACTGTTTCAAGTGTCTGATATCCAAGACAACCGGGTAAAGCCCCGATGACAAGGTCACATTCTGATATAAATCTTGCGATTTTTTCCGGATCGGATAAGTCTGCCTGTATGGTTTTAATTCCTGATTTTCTGAGCTTGTTGAAAGAATCAGTTTTAATATCAACGATGGTGGTTTGAAATTGTCCTGAAAGATCTATTGCTATAGCACTTCCGACATGACCGGCTCCCAATACTATGACTTTTTTTGACATCTTTTGTCTTTTTTACTTTTCAGTATCTGATAAAATTAGAAAACTCATCCCAATTAACAAGATTTAGTTTAATTACTTATTTATGATTTTTTACTATTTTCAACACTTGTTATTTTAACGATATAATCAAATAAACATGTCAGCAATAAAAGGAAAAAGCAGGTTACAAGGGGCTTTGCCCAAAATAGGTATCAGACCGGCAATAGATGGCAGACTCGGAGGTGTGAGGGAATCACTGGAAGATCAGACGATGAACATGGCCAAGAATGTTGCCGCATTTTATAAAGAGAATCTCAAACACCCGGATGGATCGGAGGTTGAATGTGTGATCGCAGACCGTTGTATTGGTGGTGTTGCCGAAGCTGCTATGGCAGCTGAAAAATTTCATAAAGAAGGTGTGGGGGTATCTCTGACGGTTACTCCCTGTTGGTGTTACGGAAGTGAAACCATTGATATGGAACCATCTTTTCCAAAAGCTATATGGGGATTCAATGGCACTGAAAGACCTGGTGCAGTATATCTTGCAGCTGCACTGGCCGGTCATAATCAAAAAGGTATCCCGGCTTTTAGCATTTACGGAAGGGATGTACAGGATGCCGGTGATACTGAGATCCCTGGTGATGTAAGAGAGAAACTGCTTCGTTTCGCCAGGGCAGGATTGGCAACTGCAACCATGAAGGGTAAGTCATACTTTTCACTGGGTTCCGTTTCAATGGGCATCGCGGGTTCTATTGTAGATGAAAAATTTTTTCAGGAATATCTTGGTATGCGAAACGAGTATGTGGATATGTCGGAGATTTTCCGTCGCATCAATGAAGGTATATATGATAAGAAGGAATTTGAAAAAGCACATAACTGGGTTAAGAAAAACTGCCATGAAGGCAAGGATATGAATCCTGAAGCTTTACAATTGTCCCGGGAGGTAAAGGATGAACATTGGAAATATGTGATCAAAATGACGCTAATCATGCGTGATCTGATGATCGGCAATCCTGAACTGGAAAAGATGGGTTATGGAGAAGAATCACTGGGACGAAATGCTATACTTGGTGGTTTTCAGGGACAACGTCAATGGACTGATCATTTACCAAACGGTGATTTCATGGAAGCCATACTTAATTCATCTTTCGATTGGAATGGAATTCGCCAACCATTTATGATTGCCACGGAAAATGATTCTCTGAATGGTGTGGTCATGTTGTTTGGCCATTTGTTAACCAATACGGCACAAATATTCGCTGATGTAAGAACATATTGGAGTCCGGATGCTGTTAAACGGGTTACAGGGAAAAAATTGGAGGGAATGGCAGCCAATGGGATCATTCATCTTATCAATTCCGGTTCCGCTACACTTGATGGAACTGGACAGCAGGAAAGGGATGGCAAACCAGTAATGAAACCTTTTTGGGAAATCACTGAAAAGGAAGTGCAGAAATGCCTGGATGCAACAACCTGGTATCCTGCCATGAGGGAATATTTTCGCGGCGGTGGATATTCATCCAATTATCTTACACGCGGGGGAATGCCGGTAACCATGTCTAGGATAAATCTGATTAAAGGTCTTGGACCAGCATTGCAGATCGCCGAGGGATATAGTGTTGATATACCCCATGATGTCCATGAGATATTAGATAAACGTACAGATAAAACCTGGCCGACTACATGGTTTGTTCCCAATACAACCGGAAAAGGTGCGTTCCGTGATGTATATAATGTTATGGCTAACTGGGGTGCCAACCATGGAGCTATAAGTTATGGCCATATAGGAGCAGATCTGATAACCCTGGCTTCGATACTCCGAATACCCGTATGTATGCACAATGTGCCGGAAGAACAGATATACCGGCCAAGTGCCTGGAGTGCGTTCGGAACAGATCCCGAAGGAGCCGATTATAGAGCATGTGCAACATATGGCCCACTATATGGATAACCATAGACGAAAATACCAGTCAACCCCCGACTGCCAAGTCGGGGGTAAAAAGAGCCGGAATACCAATAGTCGAAAATCAAAATATATGGTTCAATATCAACGAAAATACCACGTCATCCCCCGACTGCAAAGTCGGGGGATGACGTGGCTCAACAGGATACTGAGTATTGTGTTAATCATTGTTTTTGTTTTCTCATGCGCTACCTTAGGCAGTAAAAAAAAGAAATCACAAACTATGGATAAAAATGAATATCAGCAGGGAACTTTTGGCTATGACCTTCAGTTTCTTCAAAAATATATTGATCCTGTCATACTGAAAGATCATTCAAATAAAGCAATGATCATAACAAGCAGTGAATGGCAGGGCAGGGTAGTGACAAGCACTGCCAATGGATATAAAGGTTCAAGTTATGGATGGATCAATTACAGTCTTATTGAAAAAAAGGAGATTCAGGATCATATCAATGCTTTCGGTGGTGAGGACAGGTTCTGGCTTGGTCCGGAAGGAGGACAATTTTCCATATATTTCAGTGAAGGAGCACCTTTTGAGTTCGAATACTGGCAGGTTCCAAAAGAAATTGATTCAGAGCCTTTTGAATTAATTGAAGCACAGGATCATTTTGCACGGTTTGAAAAGGAAATGGAATTGAAAAATTATTCTGGATTCAGGTTCAATATTAAAATCAACAGGGATATACGATTATTGAATAAAGAGGATATTGAAAATGAATTTGGTTTGGAATTACCAGAACCTCTGGATTTTGTTGCTTTTGAATCGGAAAATCATATTATCAACACCAGTACTCAAACATGGACAAAACAAACCGGAATGCTATCGGTATGGATACTTGGCATGTTTACACCTTCACCTGCTGTAACCATAGTTATTCCTTATAAAAAGGGAGATAAATCAGAATTCGGACCTGTTGTGAACGATTCATATTTCGGCAGCATATCATCTGACAGACTCATGATTGAGAATGGCATTATCTTTTTTAAAGGTGATGGTCAATCAAGGGGAAAGATTGGACTATCGCCGCAGAGAGTTTTACCTGTTGCGGGAAGTTATGATGCTGATAATAAGACCCTCACCATTATTAAATTTTCCGTGCACGAGGGGGTAACGGATTATGTGAACAGTATGTGGGAAATTCAGGATAAACCATTTAAAGGTGACGTGCTCAATTCATATAATGACGGGCATCTTGAGGATGGCAACCAGATGGGGCCCTTCTATGAACTTGAAAGTTCATCACCTGCAGCAAACCTTAAACCGGGTGAATCAGTAAAACACATACATCAAACATTCCATTTTCAGGGTGATGAAAAAGTTCTCGATGAAATTGCCAGGAAAATATTCAACGTCAGCCTGGAAAAAATAACAAAGGCATTCTTATAAATCGTATCCCAATCCATATATATTTAAAGTTTATTAATTAACTCGTCATCCCGAATCAAGAATTTAGCAATCAATAATCATTAAAGTCGAATGGTTTCATCATAACAGTAACACTAATTTTTCAAAGTATTATGGAAAAAAATCCCAAGAACAACAGTCCCCGGCTTTTTCCTCCGGGGAAAATACTTCCGTTTATATTGGTTACAGCTCTTTTTATGTTTTGGGGCATTGCAGTTAACCTGAATGATGTCCTGATCAAGCAGTTTATGAAATCTTTTGAACTTTCCAGGTTAGCTGCCGGTTTTGTTCAGACTTTTTTCTTTTTCGGATACTTTGCACTGGCAATGCCTGCTGCGTTGGTCATGAAAAAATATAACTACAAAACCGGTCTGGTCATTGGTCTATTCCTATATGCTCTGGGAACAGTTTTATTCTGGCCTGCCGCTATTATCGGGAAGTATCTGTTTTTCCTTTTTGCACTTTTTGTTATTGCCAGCGGACTTTCATTCCTTGAAACAGGAGCCAATCCATTTATTGCGACGCTGGGAGATCCGAGAACTTCGGAACAACGATTGAATTTTTCACAATCGTTTAATCCTCTCGGTGCGATTACCGGCGTACTGATAGGAACCATATTTATTTTCTCAGGCATTGAACTTTCTGAAGCAGAGGTTGCTACCATGAAAGTAGCCGGAGAATATGATGCGTATCTGCAATCAGAAATTATGCGCATGGTCAAACCATACCTTGTTATTGGAGCTGTAATGTTTATCTGGGCATTGCTTCTAATCAGAACCCGGTTTCCTAAAACAGTCGATGAACAGCAAAATTCAGAAACTAATGATAAAGGACGGTTCAGAGATATTTTCAGATATCCACATTTTATCCAAGGAGTTGTCGCCCAATTTTTTTACGTTGGGGCACAGGTTGGAACATGGAGTTATTTCATCCAGTATATACAGGATTATACAGGAGAACCCGAAAAGGTGGCAGGTTATTTCCTGACTGGCAGTCTGGTTGCATTCGGGGTGGGAAGATTTTCTGCAACTTTCTTAATGAAATATATACAGCCTCAGAAACTTATGGGAATATATGGAATTATAAATATTATTCTTGTTGGTATGGGGGTCCTCTTTCCCGGCTGGGTGGGACTATGGGCTGTGTTCTTTACCAGTTTCTTTATGTCACTGATGTTTCCAACCATTTTTGCACTTGGTATAAAAAATCTTGGACCAAATACCAAACTCGGAGGATCAATGATCATTATGGCCATCATAGGTGGTGCAGCACTGACCCCGATCATGGGATTGATAGCAGATCAGACTGGAAGCATGGCCCTTGCGATGCTGGTACCTCTTGGTTGTTATGTGTTTATTACTTATTATGCTTTTATAGGATCAAAGATGAGAAGGGTAGAGGGTATGCCACAGTTTAGTGCCAGGTCATCCTGAACTTGTTTCAGGATCTTCTTACTTACCTCTTACATTGCATTGTAGAAGGTCCTGAAACAAGTTCAGGATGATAATGATCTTAAAGATGTGTTAAACTGATATAATAACCACCGAAGTACTGGAAGAAATGGATAAATGGCTAAATTGCTAAATGGTTATATTATAACAATTTAACCATTTAACAATTTAACAATAAATGAAGCAGCACAACTGAATTATCTATTGAATTAACAATTGAATTAACTATGAACCAAGTACAACGAAATTAAATAATTCATATTATATTAGCATATCTTCTAATGAATCATAAAACATAACCTTAAATCCACACGAAAATGGTAGGATTTCATTATCTCGACTGGATTGTCTTAGGCGTTTTTTTTCTTGGACTCATTGGAATTATTATCTGGGTAAGTTACATGAAGGAAGAAACGTCTGCAGATTATTTTCTGGCCGGCCGTAATGCAGGATGGCTGGTGATAGGGGCATCGATTTTTGCATCCAATATTGGATCTGAACACCTCGTGGGTCTCGCGGGAACGGGAGCCGAAAGTGGTATGGCGTTTTCACACTGGGAAATGCACGGCTGGGTAATCCTGATCCTGGGTTGGGTTTTTGTACCTTTTTACGCACGCAGTAAGGTTTTTACTATGCCTGAATTTCTTGAAAGACGATATAATTCAGGTGCAAGATCCTTACTCTCTATCATATCACTTGTCAGTTATGTATTGACCAAAGTTGCCGTTACGGTTTATGCAGGTGGAATAGTCTTCAAGGAAGTATTTGGAATCGACTTCGTCACATTGAGATTGTTCGGGTCGACATATGATATTGATTTTTTCTGGATAGGAGCAATCGGCCTGGTCATTATCACAGGAATATACACGGTTATAGGTGGTATGAAAGCAGTGCTGTATACATCAATCCTGCAAACACCTGTTTTATTGATAGGTTCAATAGTTATTGTCATAGTTGGATTAATCAAATTAGGGGGATGGGGAGAGCTGCAAGCCATATGTAGTGCGAATGTGACTGAACATGGGGATTCAATGATGAGTTTGATCCGTTCGCCTAAAGATCCTGAATTTCCATGGACAGGTGTTTTACTCGGCTCTGCTATTATTGGTTTCTGGTACTGGTGTACCGACCAATATATCGTTCAGCGTGTACTTTCAGGCAGGAATCAGACACAATCGAGAAGGGGTGCAATCTTTGGCGGATACTTAAAATTATTGCCTGTATTTATTTTTCTGATTCCGGGAATGATTGCATATGCGCTTAACCAGAAAGGTCTAATGCCACTCGAGAATTCCGATGCTGCTTTTCCAACTCTTGTTACATATCTTCTCCCAATTGGATTAAAAGGTGTGGTAGTGGGAGGATTGGTTGCTGCCCTTATGAGTTCGCTTGCATCCCTTTTTAATTCCTCATCCATTTTATTTACTGTCGATTTTTATAAAAAATTTAGGCCAGACTCAAGTGAAAAACATCTTGTAATGGTTGGAAGAATTGCTACAGCGGTAATCGTAATCCTCGGAATTGCCTGGATCCCGGTAATGAAAAGTATAGGTAAAGTGCTGTACGAATACCTTCAGGATGTACAATCATTATTAGCCCCGGGTATTGTATCTGCATTTTTCCTGGGAGTATTCTGGAAACGGGTAACACCTGCAGGAGGCCTGACTGCACTTATTACCGGCTTTACCCTGGGAATGACAAGGCTGTTTTTCAGTGTTTTCTCCGATTTATTTACCAATACTGAAACAATTTATTACAAGATTTTCATTGGGATAAACTGGCTCCATTATGAAATATATAATTTCTTTATCTGTGTTGCTCTCCTAATCATTGTATCTCTGTTTACAAAACGGGCTAGCGATGAAAAACTTTCCGGACTGACTTTTGCTTCATCAACTCCGGAACAACGTGCCGAAACCAGGGCCAGTTGGAACAAATGGGATGTGATTAACACAGTAATAATCCTATCTGTTATTGTGGCATTCTATATCTATTTCTGGAGATGATCAAATGAAGAATGGAATACTGGAATCCCGACAAGTCGGGACCGGAATAATGAAGTACTGGAATATTGGATTATAAGTAGAATTTATTAACATGTCTTTTCATTATACCATAATTAAATTCACTCCTAAAAGTGAATTTGAAAACATGATAACAGGTCATACCCTTTTTGTTAGCATCTTAATAAAATCCCGGTTTTAAGTTAGTATTTGTTGTAATTCAGCAATTTATCGGCATTTATTCCAAAATTTCTTAATTTTTGGAAAAAAATCACGATTCCGACATTTCGTTCATGATAGATCGAAATTGTTCGATTTTGGTATTTCATTTAGAAAAAAGTGTATAAAATGCCAGTCTCATAAACATTGAATGATTACATCTATTTTAATTTTCTTAAAATAATTCAAAATAAATTTTATTTTGAATTTAAATATTATAATTAATATATTTTATTTATATAGAATAATATAATTAACAAATAATAATTTTTATTTAATAAATTGTACGTAAAAAAATACGTAAATTTTTGGAAATTTGATTCAGATGTTATAACTTTCTGCCATGAAAGTTCATTTTTATCTTGACCGGCGCAAAGAAAAAGTGCATCGGTTACCAATTTTTATGCACTTTTGGTATAAGGGAAAGCTACTCAGAGTCTATACCGGTGAGCATTGTAATCCGGGTGATTGGAACCGGGAAATGGAGAGGATTATTCCCGGTAGTGAAGGGGCAGCAGAGATCAACAGGCTGTTACAATCGATAGAGGAAGAAGTTCTGTTGATTGTCAGGTCAGCAAGGACAGGCAGAATACCCGTTGATATTGATTATATCAGGGATCATCTTTCCTTTTTGACAAGCCAGGAAAAAGGATTTTTTAATGTATGGGAAGAGTTTGTTATAAAGGAGTCTGTGGAAAAAGAATGGGGCATGGGAATGGTCAGAAGATTTGATATATTGAAAATGCATCTGAAAATCCTGGATAAACAAAGCAGTATCAATTTCCATAATATCAATGACAATTTTTATAATATGTTTATTGAGTATCATTTACAACAAGGATTTCAGAAAAGTTATGCTGCAAGAAACCTGGAATTGTTCAGATGGTTTATGAATTGGGCAACTTTAAAGGGTTATAATATAAATATGACCTATAAAAGTTTTAAACCGCCGAAAGAAAAACGTATCATTTATGAAGGGCGATTTCTCACTGCTGATGAGCTGATAAAATTATATAAACTGAAAACAGATAATGTTCTGATGGAATCCGTAAAAGATATATTCTGCTTTGGTTGTTTAACAGGACTGCGTTATACCGACCTTTTCAAACTGGGAGAAAAACACATATCAGATACGAAGTTGATTTATACCAGGGAAAAACCGAAAATGAAAGTTGAAGTCCCACTTGTTGATATGGCTCAGGAAATTCTTGAAAAGTACCGGCCAGATAGTAATGGCATCATATTTCCTGATACACCAATTCAAATTTTCAACAAATCTTTGAAACAACTAGGAAAGCTTGCAGGCCTGACAGATCCTGTAACAGTAAAATATAACAATGGAAATGGTCTTGTGGAACAGACTTATAGAAAATGGGAACTGCTCAGTTCCAAATTTACAAAATGGACATTTCTGAACCTTGGTGTGGAGATGGGTATTGGATTGGAGGTTATGTCTGAGCTAACAGGAAATCTGCCCGGTACATTAAGAAATTATTATCAGCTGAAGAGATATGATAAAAATGCTGAGATGCAAAAACTAAATGAATTTTTTAAAAAATAAACAAATCATTCATTTTAAATTTTTATATAATGGAAAGAGAAGACAATATTCTGGAATTTCATTCAAAAATTTCACACAAGATCTATCAAACACTCGATGAAATCTCGGATGGAATGGATAGCGGGAATATCACAACAAGGGTGGCAAAAAAAATTATATGGAAGGTTAAGACATTCAATTACAACCGGAAAGTTTTGATGGAAAAACACAGATCGGGTCAGATCTCCACTAAAGGAATGAAAATAATGGAAGGAAAAGCAGGCCAGCAATGCATTGATGAGATCAACAGTATCATGGCTGAAGTCTGCGTTTGACAAAAGACACATTACATTTTTTCCTATCTTTGCAGTGTTTTGGACCCGTAGCTTAATTGGATAGAGCACCTGACTACGGATCAGGAGGTTGGGGG